>JALSNB010000275.1 GCA_026987225.1 Caldisericaceae bacterium | reverse complement strand
GAACAACCTTTACGCTTATTGCGGCTCTTATCACTTACTATCTTGGTAGAAAGAAAAAACCGGCCTTTCTTGCACCAATACCTCCCATAATAGTCAATGCGTTAGGAGTATCTTTTTACGTAACAACCCTGCTTGGCGTACTGAATAAAAGCGGAAACCTTACAATACCGAAAAGCAAAGCGTTTTCTTATGTTTTTACGCATTTTGCGTTAAAACCCTACTTAATCGGTGCAGTATGGATAGGCATAGGCGAAGCAATTGCAACAGTAGCACTCGGGCTTCCGCTTCTGTACTTCTTACTACGGAGAGCAAAAAATGAAAATTAAAATAGCACTGGCACAGATCAATCCATTGCTTGGAGATCTTGATAAGAACAGAGAAAAACATATAGAGTGGATAGAAAAAGCAATTGAAAGCAAAGCAGATTTGATAGTTTTTCCGGAACTTAGCCTGACCGGATATTCCCTGAAGGATCTGTCCATGGAAGTTGCAATGAAGTACGAAGACGAATTTCTCGCCCCGATATACGCACTCGGAAAAAAAATAGACATTGCCCTTGGTTTTGTGGAGATAGGAGAAGATAAAAACATATACAATTCCGCTCTTTTTATAGAAAACGGCGAGGCAAAAAACGTCTATAGGAAAATATACCTTCCGACACACGGAATGTTTCAGGAATTAAGGTTTATGGGGAGAGGAAACAAAATTGACACGTTTAAAACAAAAATCGGCCGTGTTTCGACGGTAATATGCAGGGATTTGTTCCATCCTTCACTTCTCTTCCTCTCGTATATGCAAGGTACGGATTTTGTTCTCGCAATGAGCAATATGCCACTCAGGGGTGTTGCGGGCGAAATTCCGGGAATCGAAAAACTCGTTGAAAGCAGTTTATATACATACTCAAACTTTTTTGCGGAATTTATTGTTTTTGTGAACAGAGTCGGATTTGAGGACGGACTTGGCTTTTACGGCGGATCGATGGTAAGTAGTCCTTTCGGGGAAAAAATTGCGTTTGCAGGCATTTTGGACGAAAAACTGACAATTGCCGAAATAGATACGGAGGAAATTTACAGAAGAAGACAATCATTCCCCTTGCTTAGGGAAGAGGATATCAATATTATAAAAAATAACCTGGACAGAATCGTGAGAGGTAAAAATGATTAACCTAAACTTAAACTACAAACTCGTTAAAGAATTTATCGTGCGATTTATTAAAGAGGAAATACAAAGTAACGGTTTTAAAAAAGGCGTTATCGGATTATCAGGCGGTATAGATTCCGCATTAACCGCCTATCTTACGGTAGACGCATTGGGAAATAAAAATACGAAGGCAATACTCATGCCTTATAAAACAAGTTCGCCCGAATCGGTAGAAGATGCCAAACTTGTAGTTAAGAACCTAAAAATCCCGTACGAACTCGTCGATATTACGCCAATCGTAGAACCATACTTTAATAAAAACCAAAACATGGATAAACTACGCAAGGGAAATTTTTTAGCAAGAATAAGAATGGGCATTCTATTTGATAAGGCTAAAGAATTTGAGGCATTAGTCGTAGGGACAAGCAACAAAAGCGAGTTAATGCTTGGCTACGGCACGTGGCACGGAGACATGGCAGCAAGCATCTACCCCATAGGAGATCTGTACAAAACCCAGATTTTCGAACTTGCCAGATACATGAACATTCCTGAAAAAATTATCGGCAAAAAACCATCGGCCGATCTATGGCCAGGCCAAACCGACGAAGAAGAATTAGGAGCACGATATGCAGAACTGGATTCGGTGCTTAGCTTGTACATAGATCAACGAAAAACAAAAGAGGAAATCCTTAAATTGGGTTATAGCAAACAACTTGTGGATAATGTTTTACACAGGATTTACATCACCCAATTTAAAAGGACATTTCCTCCTGTTGCAAAATTCTCACCGCGCACGGTAGGTATAGACTTTCTATACCCGCACGACTTTAAACGTTGATAGGCTACAAAACTTTTTCTATTTCGGTAATTCCTTTTTTAATGCCAAGCATTACAAGACCGAGTTTTGCATTCTTATTTGTTACGACAAGAAGAGCCGCCAAGTCTTTAATGCCGGTAACCAAAACATAACCTTCGGAACCCTTAACGTACGCTTGTTCCAATTTACCTTTTTTGAGTTCTTCAGAAGCCCTGTCGCCAAGGGAAAGAATTGTAGCGGATAATGCCGCAATTCTATCTTCTTCTGCCCCTTCGGGTAAAAGGCTTGAAATTGGAAGACCGTCCAAGCTTACAACTGCAAGCGCTTCTATGTCAGGGTTATCCTGCTTCATTGACCTCAATACTTCCAAAATTTGCGCTGGTTTTCCTGGAACCATATTTTACCTCCTTTGTATTTTAATCTTTTATGCAAAATTATTTTATCACTCATTAATTAAAAAATCAAGCGTTATCACTGTAAGTTTTGATTTCTCCCCATATATTATCGAAATCAATATAAACAAAACCGAGAGTTTGCCTTGCCCCGCACAAAGTTCCCGGATTAAAATAGAATTTACCGTCAATATACCGATTCACAGGCTTATGTGAATGCCCGAAAAGATATGCATCTATATTTTTACCATTGAATTTGGAAAAAACTCTTTTTTCTATACCTTTTGGGCCACCGTTTCCATGATATAAACCTATATTTATTCCGCCCACATTCAAAACAAACGTTTCCGGTAATGATCGTTTTACATCGTCAAAATCCATGTTTCCGTGTACCCCTGCAAACGGCTTGCCGAAACTTTTCAAATACGAAACCACTTGAATATCAACAAAATCACCGAGCCCTAATATCATATCAGCTTTAGATACATATCGTTCAAGATTGGGCAATTCCAACCGCCGTATCGGATAATGAATATCGGATACAACCAAAATTTTTATCATAATATCCCCCTTCTCTTACTAAGATACGCATCTCTTAGAATTCCGGCAGGTAGCACGCCTACTATCTTTCCGTAAGTATTAACTACCGGAAGAACGTCCGTTCCCTGTTCTTCCATTTTATGCAAAGCTTCGAGCAGAGTATCGTCTTCAAAAAGAGTTACTTTGCTTTTTATGAAGAATTTTTCCACCGTTTGCTCATTATTTCTGTCGTCCATATCAATGCTTCGTAATAATCCTACAGGTTCATCTTTTTCGTTCAGGACTATTACTTTTGATATATCGTATTTTTTCATTACTTCTTTTGCCTTTTTAACGCTGTCTTTAAGTTTTACAGCCCCTATATCCGTTAGCATAATATCTTTTACAAGCATCATAGAAAACAAATCCAAACTCCTTCTGCCATGGTAAATAATGCTCTTTTTTCTCCATAGAGGCTCGGTATACATCGTATAACCATAGAGAAACATTGCAATAAAACTACTCGTTACCGCGCCAAGCATTAACGGCAAAATTATTTCGTAGGATCTTGTTAGCTCATAAGCCATAACAATAGAAGTAATCGTTGCTCCCGTAGTTCCGGAAGCAACTGCCGCCATTCCAACTAATGCATAAGCGGCAGGAAATGCAGTAATAGCCGGAAACAACGAATGAGCAATCATTCCGAATGCCGCACCGGTTGCTGCACCTACAAATAGTGACGGAGCAAAAATCCCTCCCGAACCACCAGACCCCAAAGAAACCGACAGTGCAAAAATTTTTGCAAAAATAAGAATAAGTATGATAATTATACCAATATGTTTACCAGTAAGTACATCACTAACAAAAGCATAACCCACACCAAATATATAATAGTGACCTGTTAAAACAAACAATAAATATCCTAACACACCTATAATAAGGCCTCCTATTACAGGTTTAACGTAAGGAGATATTTTAATTTTATCAAACCATTCTTCCATTCTTGCAAGAGTTTTAGTAAAAAAAATAGCTACAACTCCTGACAAGATACCAAGAAGAAAATAAGCTATATATTCGTATGGAGACTTCAGATTGTATCCGGGAACAATAAACGTAGGTTCTGATCCAAGAAAAATTCTGGCTATATTTGTCGCTATTGCAGAAGATATTATCAAAGGAATAAAGTTTCTCGGACTAAATTCCGTAAGAAGAAGCTCAACTGCAAACAAAACCCCTGCTATCGGTGCATTGAATGTAGCGGCAATACCCCCTGCACCTCCGGCCGCAACAAGTAATACAATATCACCGGGAGAAAGTTTTAAAATCTGTCCGAATGTAGAACCAAAACTTGCACCTATCTGAACGATAGGGCCTTCTCTTCCTACGGATTCGCCGGAACCTATACCTATTGCAGATGCAAAAATTTTTATAATAGAGACAATGGGTCTTATTTTGCCGCCATTCGTTAAAATCGCATCCATTACCTCAGGAACACCGTGTCCTTTTGCTTCGGGTGCGTATTTTTGCGTTAAAAATCCTATAAGAAACATTCCAATGGCAGGAATGATAATAACCAAACTGCCGAATGAAGAAGTGAAGTGCAAGTTTGAGTTATATTTAAAAGAAATTTTTCCAAAGAAAAACAGGTTATGGAAAAAGGCAATTAACAATCTGAAAAAGATAGCACCCAACCCTGCAATAACACCGACAACGGCAGAGTAAATACTGATATTTACAAAATGCCTTGTTTCTTTACTTTTTAGTTTCTCAATTATATTTTCCATCAAGTGCAAAATACCTCATTTAATTATAGAAAATTCGGTAAAAATAAAAAGGGGACTTTTGTCCCCTTTCCCCTCAATCTTGTTCATGCCATTTTTATACGGGTGCCCCGAATTCTTCTGCTTCTTTTGTTAACCCTAATTCGAACAATTTCATCTTGGTTGGCACACCTTCTTTGGACCAACCTCTCACAAGATAATATTCGTCAAGCATATGCTGAAGTTCTTCCTCTTTAACATATACCCCTTTTGTTATACCGTTGCTTATAGGATCATGAGTTACACGATACGGTAAATAATCGTCTTTTCTGCCAAACCCTTCCCTAACATTAAATAATTTATCAAGGTTATAAACTCGTTCACCTATCTCCATTAACCAGTCAACACCGAAGTTTTCTCCTGTGACTGCTTTTATTCCGTCCAATAAACCTTCTATCCAAAAAATACTTCTTGAAAATTTGCACATCCCGAGTGTATCATAAACACTCATGAAGTCTTCGCCTAATTTTACTTCGAATCCCTTCCATTTTGAAGACAGCCTGTCAATGTTCGTCAGTTTCCAGAAACTTCCGGTAAGTTCGGGTGCATAAATTCCACCTGTAAGATGGCATGCACCTCTTACGGAAACAGCTTCGGCAAGTGCCATTCCCTTTAATCCTCTGATATCGTAAGCTGGAGGCTCAAGCCCTTTAATTTCCATAGCAAATTTTTCGGATCCTTTGCCGAGTTTCTCAGCAGCCCTCTTAACGCCGTCAGCAAGCAAATCACCCAACTTTCCGTCCCTGCTGACAAGTTTCTCCATTGCCTTTATAGCAGCCTCTTCATTCCCGAACGTAAGCTCGATGCCATCCGTATCCTCTTTGGTAAGTAATCCTTTTTCATATGCTTCCATCGCCCATGCAAGCGTAACACCGGCTGAAATTCCGTCTACCCCGGCCCTATCGCAAATCTCGTTAAGTTTTGCAGTAACCTCTATATTATCTATGCCCAAATCACCGCCAAGGGAGTACAAAAGCTCATATTCAACACCTTCCACACGTGTTCCGGCATATTTCCCTTCCTTAATGACAAAATATCTTCCGCACGGTTTGGTGCAATTCGGACACGGATGAAGTTTTTCCGTATATTTAGGAGACCAATAGTAAGGATCAAGAGGGGATTTTTCGCCTTTATGTTTTTCAAAACTCTCTTCAAAGTAGCTCTCCTGCCAATTTTTAACCGGGAAAACACCTCTCTCCTTGTTCACCCATTCATAGAATTCACCCGAGCCATAACCCATATCAAGCTTCTTCGCATCGGACGCATTAATCTTCTTATTCCATTCAAGAATGGCATTTTTTAGCCCGTCCGGATCGGCATATTCGACGCTTTTGCTACCTTTAACGGCAATTGCCTTTAACATTTTACTACCCATAACAGCTCCGCCGCCTGCTCTCGCCGATTGCCTTTCTTCAAAATCTATATCTGCCAATCTAAGAAGTTTTTCTCCGGCAGTTCCGATAGCTGCAGTTCTAAAATCATTCCCTAATTCCGCACGCAAAATTTCCTGGGTTTCTATTGCATCTTTTCCCCACAAATGAGAGGCATCTTTAATTGTAAATTTATCATCCTCTATTAATAAATATACCGGTTTTTCACTTTTTCCTGTAATCACAACGGCATCATAACCTGCTTTTTTCAGTGCAACTCCAAGATAAGCACCGCTCACACTTCGCCCGAAAGCATTAGTTAACGGGGATTTGAAAGTAAGAGTGGTTTTCGATGCAGTCGGTAAGCCCGTTCCCACGAGAAGGCCGGGTGCAATTACCAAAACGTTTTCTTCGGAAAGCGCATCAATGTTGGGCTTTGTATAGTCAAATAACAACCGCGTAGCAAGCCCGAGACCGCCAAGATAATTCATAACGACACTTTCCGGGAGCTCCTTTGCTATGGCACTGCCTGTTGTAAGATTTACCTCCAAAAATTTTTTCCACACACCTTTCATTCTGTTTACCTCCTATTTTTCAACAAATTTTTTTAAAATTTTAATTGCATTTACAACGTCTCCTAAATCCACCACTTCACCAGGCGTATGAATATATCTTGTAGGAATAGAAAGTGCGCCGGTTTCCACACCGGATTTGGTAATTTGCATTGCATAGGCGTCTGTCGTCCCGGCTGTAATTACCTCTAATTGGTAAGGGATTTTTGCCTTTTCCGCACTTTCGATAAGTTTATCTTTTACGGATTTGGAAGCAATCATTCCCCTGTCCATAACTTTAATCGCAGGCCCTTTTCCAAGAGAAAGCGAAACCGGAATTGCTTCCGGCGTATCACCTGCATCGGTTACGTCGATTGCAATACCAAAATCCGGAGTAATTTCGTATGAAGAAACTTTTGCACCTTTTACTCCAACTTCCTCCTGAACCGTAAATACCCCGTAAAAATCATACTTTAACTTTTTCGGATTTATTCCTTTAATCAATTCTGCAAGGATAAAACAGCCAATTCTATCGTCAAGCGCGGGTGCCAAAACTCTCAAACCATTCGTATGAAAATAAGGCATATATATACCTTGAGTCCCAATTTCCACAAGTTTTTTAGCAGCGGCTCTGTCTTTTGCTCCGATATCGGCAAAAAGCACTTCCATTTTGGCGTCCTTCAGTTCCCAAGGAGACTTTTTCTCTTCATAATACACAAAGCCTTCCACGCCATTCTCAAACAGAAGCTTTTGCCCCAAAAGGAAAGATTTTCTTATGCCTCCTACTTCACCCAACCGCAAAAATCCGTTCTTATCAATATCAGTTATCATTACTCCTATCTGGTCCATATGCGCGGCAAGCATCAATTTGGGACCGTCACCTTTTATATGAATAACAAGATTGCCGAATTTATCATCTCCTATTTCAGCTTTCACTTTATTTAACTCTCGTTTTATAACTTTCTTTACGGACTCTTCTTTTGAGGAAGGCCCAAAGGCAAGAACTAAGCTTTTAAGAAAATTTTGGTTCATAATCGCCTCCGTTAGAATGTTTTAAGAAACTCTTTTATGAGCTTCATCGTATTATCATAGTCTTCGATGTTGAATAACGACACAGGTGAATGTATGTATCTTACCGGGACGGAAACAGTAAGAACCTTTACTCCGCTTTTTGACGTCTGTATTCTGTAAGAATCCGTTCCACCCGCAATAATTTGCTTAAACTGATAGGGTATTTTTTTACTCTTTGCCGTTTTAACGAGTTTTTCCCTTAACTCGTTATCTGTAATAACGCCCCTGTCTTTTATGGTGATGGCCGGCCCTTTTCCTATTTTGGTGCATTTCAGGTGATCCTCTACCTCCGGTAAATCGGCAGAAATTGTGCCTTCAATAGTTATGGATATGTCAGGCTTATATTTGTAAGTACCGATAGCAGAGCCAACAAGTCCAATTTCTTCTTGAACGGTAAAAAGAGCAATCAAA
>JALSNB010000274.1 GCA_026987225.1 Caldisericaceae bacterium | reverse complement strand
ATGTCATCTTTTGTCAGCGCTTCGAGGCCGAGCAGTTCCGGCGGAAATCCTATCGAATACATCGATGCGGTGAACTTTATCGCCCTCGGAAGTTTTATCCCGTTAACTCCGCGAGAGTAGCCGAACAAACCAACGTGCGGCTTTCTTTTTCTCCTGCTCGGCACATATTTCGCCACTCTGTTTATGATCTGCGAGAGTTCCGAAACCCTCTGTCTGTATGCTTGCGAATAACGCTCTATCAGTTTCATCGCACGCGCTTCGTCAATACGCATCGGTTCCGTTTCTTCAAGGCCGTTCAGTGTTTTTACGGCGCGTTTTACCTCTTCCGGCGGGTAATCGTATTTAAATGCGGACTGAATCGTAAACGTCCGGACGTTCGCATATTCCCTCGCCACGCTTTCGACGTTTCGGGGCGTGAAATTACCTCTGAAAGGCGCAGAGCCTACACCTATTATCGGGAAAATCTTCACACCGGTTTTTTCGGAAAGTTTGTAAAGTTTGTAAACCGCAATTTTGTTTATCAAAACGGCACTCGCCAGCCCGTAATTCAGCGCCGGGTCAGAGCGGGCAAGAAAAACCCTCTGGTATTCCGTGTCTTTGTCTGCAAGGTAACGCTCCACAATACTATCCGCATTGAGTATATGTTCCCTGTCTTCGATAAGAGGTATCACATTTATCCGCTCAGGCATAAATTCGCCTATCCAGTCCTTTACCTGCATTCCGCCCACCGTTTTGTGCTGTTTCCCAACGACAAAATCCCTGTAATACGTGTAAATTCTGTCAATGGATTCCGCAGACGTCGTCATAGGCAGTATCACCTCGAAAATCGGTGCGATGTCCTCTCCGTAAAACACTTTCGCCGCATCGAACGAGCGCGGTATGCTCTCAAGCGTTTCGAGAAGTATCTTTGCTTCGGCCTTTTCGAACTCCGGATTCGGGACGCGCAGGGTAATGAAAAAATCTCTTCCTATCCTCTTTTCGGAGAAGAAAGAGCGGTATTTTGTGAGCAGCTTTTTAACGACAAAGTTGTCCACCTCTTTTCCCTCATAGTCCCACATCTGCTCGCGGCAACCGAGGTGAGAGAAAACGTAGTATGCTTCTTTGATTTCATCTTCCCCGCCAAGCTCCGCACTTTCCGCAAAAAACGGAAAGTTCACATTATCCGGATGCTGTGTGCTCATACATTTCGGCACTTTCCTCATTTCACCCTCCTTAAAATTTTTACATTATACGAAAAGCCCGCAAAATCCCAAACCCCGATTTTGTCCTACTGGTACCTGGTATAAATAGGACATTTTTGATGGATTTTGCAACTTCCACCGGTGCAAAAACGGGTTGGAAATAGAGCGGACATTCAAACGATTTTATATTGCGGATTGAGTATTTACAAAAGGATATATTTACAGAAGTTCAGTAATATATTGGCTTTTTAAAGGATTACAGGGCGATTTGAAAGAATGCTTTTTGCCGAATAAAGGATTATCGAAGTATGAAAATCGAGCAAATCTTAATCAAAATTGCACATTTAAGAATACAGATAAACAGAGGGTTTGTTGATATATTATTTTTGAGGTAAGGTTTGAAATAGGAGTAATTTTAAGAAATGCAGATAAAATCAATGTTTTAACATGCCATTTAAACGCATTTTAAGCGATAGGTACCCCTAATTATACCTCACAGTACCAAATCGGAGTTTTTAGGGGTGTTTAAAGGCCAAATTCGAATTAAGCCTCTGTTTATGAGGGTTTTATTGGCATAACTTTTTTCCAAAAAATTGGTATCAAAGCACGTGCGGAAATTTTGTCTTCTCTTATGTTATTTCAAAAGAATACGAGT
>JALSNB010000273.1 GCA_026987225.1 Caldisericaceae bacterium | reverse complement strand
GGCATGCATGGCAATCAGAGAACCGAGTAACCCGCTTGAACCGTTAGTAATAAATCTTACCGGATCAATGTATTCTTTTGTTGCCCCGCATGCCACTACTACTTTTTTATCGGAAAGGGGGCCATCTCTATTCATTGAGAAAACAACCGTTTGAGCAATTTTTGACACTTCCGAAAGCCTTCCTTTACCAATGCTTCTGTCTGCAAGCTCACCGTTATCCGGCCCGATAAAGATTACACCCATACGTTTTAAAATTTCCACGTTTCGTTGAGTTATAGGATTTTCCCACATTTTATTATTCATCGCCGGAGCAATAAAAACATTTTTTCGCAAACCATGTGCAAGGATAGCAACATATGACAAACCGTCGGCAAACCCCAGGCTAACTTTGGAAATAAAATCCGCACTTGCAGGAGCAATTACTATCGCATCAGCCCATCTCGAAAGCGAAAGGTGTAAGGAAACACCTTTTGAATCTACACCGAATTGTTCGCTGTCGAGATAAACCCTTTCGGCCCCAAGTGCTTCGAAATTAAGAGAGGAA
Organism: Caldisericaceae bacterium; assembly: GCA_026987225.1. Lineage (GTDB taxonomy): Bacteria > Caldisericota > Caldisericia > Caldisericales > Caldisericaceae > S016-85. The sequence continues at coordinate 7,614 of JALSNB010000273.1, read as the reverse complement.
ACAAATTGCCCGGCCCCTTTCGTTAAAATAACCCTTACCGACTTACCGAACCTTCTCAATTCCCTCAATAAGTCTATTGCCCTGTATGCCGCTATACTTCCGCTTACGATAAGAAGGACATTATTCTTTCTTATTTTTTGCCTCCTCTAACATAACGTTTGAAACTTTTACAAAACATTCGCTCGCATAAAACGGAACATACTCCGGATTTATTTTTGACAAATCTTCCGCTTTTTCAATAAGCCGTTTAATCAATTTATACTTATTCTTTTCAACATTTTTCATAAGCTCCATATAAATTTTGCTTTCTTCCATTTGTATCACCTCGCTTTAATGTAGAATTAATTTTACATCATTCTCACTTTACGTCAAGTATGTTTTGCAATACATCGTTATAACAATGCAAACCAATTAAAAATATTCAGCTTTCGTTAGAGAATTTCGTATTATATTTTCAAATTTACACAATTTTCCAAAATTTTGAAAATATAAACGAATTTTTACAAATCTATTTGTGAAATTGCAGTAAAGTTATATAATTTGTTCAACGTTTTAGAAAATTTAAACTAATAGGAGGTGGGAAAAATGAGCTCGGCAAGTAATGCTTACATGTTAGTTGCAGCAGCATTGGTTCTTCTTATGACACCTGGGCTTGCATTCTTCTACGGTGGACTTGTAGGCCGCAAAAGTGTCGTAACAATCATGATGCAAAGCTTTGTTTCAATGGGAGTTACCATTATCATGTGGTGGGCAATCGGTTTCTCCCTTAGTTTCAGCGGTAGCGGCCCGATTATCGGCAACTTTGCACATGCATTCCTTAAAGGCGTAACCGTTCAAACCGCATTCTCGGGGAACGGACAGATTAGTTTACTTGTATTCTTTGTCTATCAGATGATGTTTGCAGTAATCACTCCGGCATTAATCACAGGTGCATTTGCTGACAGGGTGTCCTTCAGATCTTATATCTGGTTCCTGATTTTATGGCAACTTGTGGTTTATTATCCGTTTGCCCATATGATATGGGGCGGTGGAATTTTAGCACAGTGGGGAGTTCTTGATTTTGCGGGCGGAATTGTTGTCCATGCCCTTGCAGGATTTTCTGCACTTGCAGCGGTTTTCTACATCGGAAAAAGAAAATACGTCCAGAAAAACACTCCTTCAAATCTGGCGCTTGTTGCTATCGGAACAGCACTTCTCTGGTTCGGATGGTACGGATTTAACTCCGGCAGTGCACTTTCAATAGATACGGTAGCCGAACTCGCATTCGTCAATACGACTCTTGGTGCCGCACTCGGCGCAACCACGTGGCTTATACTTGATTCAATGTATGCCGGAAAACCGAAATTAGTCGGATTCCTTACCGGTGCAGTCGCGGGGCTTGCAACAATTACACCTGCGGCAGGATACGTGACCCCGGCAGCTGCTGCATTAATAGGTATTACCGCATCGATCGTTGGCTATTTGGCCGTTGCATTCAAAAACAAAAAAGGTTGGGACGATGCCCTTGATGTCTGGGGTGTTCACGGAATGGGCGGACTTACCGGTATTCTTATGCTCGGATTATTTGCAACGAAAGCCGTAAACAAATCCGGTGCAAACGGATTGTTCTACGGTAATGCCGCATTCTTCGGGAAAGAGCTTGTCGCAGTATTGATTGCTATCGTATATGCGTTCATAGTGACTTACGTATTACTTGCAATTATTAACACATTCGCCAAAGTAAGAGTCCCCGAAGAGGCAGAGAAAGAAGGACTTGACGGCTATCTCCACGGAGAAGACGCATTTAATATCCTGAAATCGTAAAATATCAAAAATATATTGCTTTTAAAAGGGGCATTCATCTGCCCCTTTTTTAATTTCTCAAGGCAGATATTTTAAAGGATTTACGGGTTTGTCACCAAGATATACCCCGAAATGAAGATGCGGGCCTGTCGACCATCCGGTATTGTCCGAATAAGCAATGATCTGTCCCTGTTTCACTCTTTCACCTTTTCGAACTATATATCGTTTTAAATGAGCGTAAAGAGTGGAAATATCGGATCCGTGATAAATAATTACCACATTTCCGTAGCCATTCATCCATCCCGCATATGATACTATGCCGTCTGCCGCAGCTTTTACCGGTGTTCCGGTTGCAACTGCAATATCTATACCCGGATGAAATTCTTTTGAATGCCAAATGGGGTTAATTCTCCAACCGAAGGGAGACGTAATCGGGCCTCTTACCGGCCATATAAGCCCGCCTTTTAATATAATGCCTTTACGTTGTGCTTCTTTTATAAGTTCTTTTATCTTTTCCTGCTCTTTTTTAATCTCTTCTTCAAGTAGCGTTTTCTTGGTAAGATCCGCTAATTTTCTTTCTTTCAGAGAAGACAAAAGTTCGTTTTTCATCGCGATTTCCTGTTTCAACACAGCTTCTTCCGATTCTTTATCTTTCAAAAATGCCGTTAGGTACTCATTGTCTTTTTGCAATTTACTCTTTTGCTCATTAAGTAAATTTACCTTTTTTGTAAGATCGTCAAGTAATGTTTTGTTTGAGGAGATAACATAAGAGATGTATGTAATTTTATCAACTGATGCGGAAGCACTTTTCCCAGAGAAGAAAACACTAATCGGTGAAACATAACTAAGTTTATATGAAAGAGCAAGAGAAGTGGCAATTGCATTTTTATTTTTTTCTATTAAGGATTTGTTTAGTTGAATCAAATTTTCGGTTTCTGAAATTTCATTCTGTAAAGCTGTGATTTTATTTTGAATTACATCAATGTTCTGCGAAACATTGTTTTCTTCGCTGCTAATTCTATCCAACAAAGATAAAACTTGTTGCGAAGTTGCAGTAAGATTATTCAAATCTCTTTTAATCTCTTCCAACTCTTTTTTATATTGTTGAAGTTTTTGCTGTTCCTCTTCGAGCCCCGAATATGCGGAAGGCAAGAAAACGGAAAAAACCAATAGCAATACAAGCAAGAAAATTATGAATTTCTTCATTTCACTCGCCTCAACGGAATTATAGCACCGAAAATGCTAATTACCACACCGAAAACAAACAGTTCGAGATAAAGCAAGGAAGTGTTGATTCTGGCCGAATAGTCGGCAAACGGAAGCAAACTTTTGACTATTGTAACACTCCAAAGATCGATTCTTTTAAGTGCGAAAATAGAAATAATCCAGCTTAAAAGAACGGAAACAAACACGACAAAAAAGAAAGGCGCATGAATAAATGTCGAATCGGCGCCTATAAGCTTTAAAATTTTAATATCGGTGTGACGTAAGTCAACAAGCAAAGAGGTTATGCTTTGACTTATGAAAACAAACTCGGCAAGAACTGCAATGAATATAAAAACAAATAAAAGCCATAAAACGGTTGTTAATTTATTTATCTTTTCTGCAACATCCTGTGAAAATATCACGCTGTCCACGGTAGGAAAGCTGCTAATAAGATTCTTTATGTTTTCACCGAGCTCCAGATTGGATACCCATACTTTTACAGTGCAAGGAAAAGGATTTGTATCCAATGAGGAAAGAAGCGAAGCATATTGAGGAAACAAGGATAAAAATTTTTCTTTTGCCTCCTCTTTATTTATTACTTCCACTTTTTCCACTCCGTCAATTGCTTTTATCTCGTTTATTGTTTCATTTACATCGTTTTGATCCGTATCGTTTTTTAAGAAAACGGTAATGTTTACTTTATTCTTCAGCGTTAGCGAAGAAGAAAATAAGCTTTTGCCCACGATATAAGTGCTACCGATTGCAACAAATCCTATCGTTAGGAATATAACGGCGATAAACACGGCTTTTTTGCTCTCTTTCAAAAGTAAATTACCCTGCCTGAATATATAAAACAGTCTATACATAGCCTTTATATATGATCCTCCCGTTTTTCAATCGTATCAATCGTTTTGGCGTACTTACTTCTCTCTTTACCATATGATGAGTGGACATTGTAATCGTTGTACCTTGCTCGTTTATAGCCTCAATAAAATCCATAATGATTTGCGCCGTTTCCTCGTCGAGGTTTCCAAGAGGCTCGTCAAGAAGCAACAGCTCAGGATTCGATATAACGGCTCTTCCGAGCGCAATACGCTGTTTTTCACCTCCGGAAAGCTCTTTCACTAACTTATACATTTTATCCCTCAATTTCAACATACCAAGCACATTTTCCGCTTTGTTGTAAATCGAAGAAAAGCTTTCCCCTATTATTTGAAGAGGTAGGGTAATATTATCAAGCACGGTTCTGTCTTCGATAAGCATGAAATCCTGGTAAGCAATTTGCACTTTTCTACGCCAGGCATGAACTTTGAATATTTTTTTTATAGGTTTTCCTCTGTACAAAATCGTTCCCTTCGTAGGAAGTTCGTCAAGGTGAATAAGCCTGAGAAGAGTTGTTTTCCCGGCGCCGGATTCACCGCTAATGTAAACAAAATCCCCTTCGTTTATTTCCAGATTAACTTTTTCAAGCGCCACGGTTCCGTTCGGATAAACCTTTGTTACGTCAACAAGTTTTATCATATGCGCTCCTTTATTGATTTAAACCCGCTTCCTATCACTTCGTTTAATTCGGCTATAATAATAAAACTGTACGGATCGGCATCCCTTACTACCTTTTTTATTTTGGAAACTTGCGTGTGCGGCACAACAACAAGTAGCATTTTCTTTTTATTACCCGTATATCCGCCCTTTGCATCAAGTTCGGTAACTCCGCGTTCTATCTCCGTAAGTACAGCCTCTTTAATTGGTTCGGGATGCTCCGTAATGATATACACCGCTTTTGAAAAGGTAAATCCGCTCTGTATCAAGTCTATTGTTTTGTTACCAACAAGTTCCGCAATAATGGAATACAATGAAATGTTAATGTTCCTGAATACAATTCCGGCAGCAACAATAATGGTAACATCGATAACCATCATTGCTTGTCCGAAAGGCAGTCCTGTCATATCATAAATGATTTGAGCAAGGAGGTCCGTTCCTCCGGTTGAACCGAAATACCTAAAAATTATGCCGATTCCGACACCCATTAAAAATCCACCGTAAATACAAGCAAGAATCATATCCGTGTGAAGCGGAGGCACATACGGCGCCAAAATATCGATAAGAATGGAAGATAAAATCGTGCCGATAACCGTTCCATACAAAAAGTGCCATCCTATTCTCCTCAGCCCTATAATAAGCAGGGGGATATTCATGATCACAATCATACTACCTATTTTAAAGAACGGGATATAATGATTTATTATAATTGCAATACCGATGAACCCGCCAGGTGCAATATGATTCGGATCGATAAACATATCCACACTTATCGCATATATGATAGAACCTATTGTTATGCCCAGTGTATTTATAAAAACGGATTTGAAACTGTCTTTATGCTTTTGAAGTTTCTTTCTTATTTTTGAGGTACGCCCAAATAAACGCATCTATATCTCCTTCAAGCACATCGTCCACTCTTCCGCTTTCCACGCCTGTCCTGTGGTCTTTTACCAATTTATACGGTTGAAGCACGTATGAGCGAATTTCGTTACCCCATTCTGCGGATTTATACGAACCTTTTATTTCACGTAATTTCTTTTCTCTCTTTTTCTTCTCATACAAAAGCAAACGTGATTTCAAAACTTTCATGGCCATTATTTTATTTTGCAATTGCGAACGTTCGTTCTGGCATTCAGCCGTAATTCCCGTAGGAATATGAGTTATTCTCACGGCGGTTTCAACTTTTTGAACATTTTGCCCGCCATGGCCGCTTGAGCGGAAAATATCGATTCGTAAATCTTTTTCGTCAATTTTCACATCTTCAACATCTTCAATTTCAGGAGTAATTTCTACGAGTGCGAACGACGTATGCCTTCTTTTATTCGAATCGAACGGAGAAATCCTTACAAGTCTGTGAACACCGGATTCTCCTTTTAACAATCCGTATGCAAAATCGCCTTTAACATACAAAAGCGCACTTTTTATACCCGCTTCCTCGCCAGGCATTTCCTCCAAAATTTCAACCGAGAAACCCTTCTTATCGGCCCATTTCAAATACATTCTCAGTAGCATTTGAGTCCAATCCTGCGCATCCGTTCCGCCTGCGCCCGAAGAAAAAGATACAAAGGCGTTTGAAGCATCGTAAGGACCGGATAAAAATTGCTCTATTTCCCATTCGTTAACGATGTTCTCACCTTTATTTAAAATCGGAAGTAATTCCTCGTCATCAATACTTTCCGTTGCGGAAACAAGTTCAAGCATTGTTTCGATATCCTCTTTCAGTTTTTCCACTTCACGGAACTTCCCGATTTCTTTTTTCAGTAAAGAAAGTCTCCTCAAGGTTTCCTTTGCATTGCTTGTGTTCCAAAAGTCTTTTTTCGATGTAATTTCCTGAAGTTTTATAAGTTCTTCCTCTTTATCCTTTAGTCAAGAATAATCCAACCCTTTTTTAATTCTATCAAGAAGTTCTATGGCCTGTTTTTTGGTATCTTCCGTGATCATTTTACCTCTTCCTCTTCTTCTTCAATTTTTTCTTCAAAGCCCTGCGTTTTTTTCGTTCTTCTTTTGAAAGCTTGTTCTCTTCGTTGTTCATTGTATGAGTTTCGGATTGCCCGCTTGCACTAACGTTTTCTTCATTGCTTCTTATTTCTATTTTAAATAGTGTTCTAACAGTATCTTCTTTTACTCTTTCAATCATTTCGTCAAACAGTTGGTGTCCCTCTATTTGATATGCAATAAGCGGATCCTGCTGACCATATGCCCTTAAACCTATGCCTTCTTTCAAATCATCCATTGCATACAAGTGATCCTTCCAGTTGGAATCGATTGTTCTAAGCAGGATATATTTCTCAATTTCGTCTTTTAACTGTTCACCGAAAGAACTGATTTTCTCTTCATAAGCCTTAATCGCAACGTCTTCTAACTCTTCGAGTAGCTCTTCTTTTCTCATCGATAGAATCGCTTCCCTATCCAGAGTTACTTTACGATTTATCAAAAACGAGAGAGATTTTTCGAGTTCGTCTATCTCTTCTTCCTGAATACCTATATCTTCATTATAATGACTCAGCACGATTTTATCCGTTACTTCTCTAACCATCTGAACAATTTCGTCATGCACCGAACCGCCTTTTAGTATCTTATCTCTTTCCTTATAGATAATTTCTCTCTGTTTATCTAACACGTTATCGTAATCCAAAAGATTTTTTCTGATGCTGAAGTTATAAGCTTCCACCTTCTTCTGCGCATTCTCTATCTGCCTGCTGAGTAATTTGTGCTGAATCGGCTCGTCCTCCGGTATTTTTAACGTTGATAGGATTCTTTTAATAGAATCTCCTCCGAATATTCTTAAAAGCTCGTCTTCAAGAGAAAGATAAAATTGGGATTCACCCGGATCGCCCTGCCTGCCGGATCTTCCTCTTAACTGGTTATCAATTCTTCTTGCCTCGTGCCGTTCAGTGCCAAGTATAAAAAGGCCGCCAAGCTCTTTTACACCCTTGCCCAATTTTATATCAACGCCCCTTCCGGCCATGTTTGTTGCGATGGTAACCGCTTTGTATTGACCGGCATCCTTTATGATCATTGCTTCTTTTTCGTGATACTTCGCATTCAGAACGCTGTGCGGTATCCCTTCTTTTTTTAACATTT
>JALSNB010000272.1 GCA_026987225.1 Caldisericaceae bacterium | reverse complement strand
AAAATACCACAAGATATTTTTTTAGAGAAGGATGGTTTGTTTTTTAGTGTAAAAAATTTGGGGGTCGAACAAAAATCTTCGGAAAAATCCAATACCCGTGATTATTTGGTCATCGACACTACAAGCAAGAAAAGTCAATATTATGATGCTGAAAGTTTTATTTCTTTTGTTCAAAAATTAAAAAATGGTAAAGTGCGGAAATTTTTTATGGATATTTCAAATTTTAACACTAAACACATGCCCAAAGGTAGCAGAAATTATTCTTTCCTACTTAAATACTTATAGGTAATATCTTTCAGAGTCTTGGATTACTCCATTAAATAAGAACCAAATCATAGGTGATACAAGCGGCTTCGCCCACAAACGCAAGCCATAACTTGCCTTTGCAAGTTACAAAAAAGGCTTGGAAAAATCTACCTCCACGAGAGGAAAAGTGTTTAAACAAAAAAATCTACCCGGCCGGGGAAAGCCGAAACGCCGGCCTAAAACAAGCGGAAAAGACATTTTTTCAATTTAAGAAAAAATTAATTATCTTAGCCAATAATTCCAAGAACAAAACAGGTGAAGAAGTTACGCTACTTTTTGATAGGTTTAATTTTAATTAATACCATATTATCGTGTGCATCAAATCAATTTACAGCGAAAGATATAACGGGAACCTATCATTGGAGAAGAAAGGCCAATATAGGCGATTTTCTGTTGTTACGCTTTAGAAATGTATACGATACACTTATTTTGCAACCCGATCACCGTTTTTATCACAAATCTTGTGTCATATCGGAGGGACATTGGGAGTTAAAAGGTAAAAAAATTTATCTTTACACCGACAGCGCCCGTTTTAGGATTGACAGTATCAATGATAACCCGAAATACGATTATTATTTGAATTACCGCAAAGAACATGCTATGATACTAAATGTCAGGCGTAATAAACTGTCCAAATGGCACGGAATTAAATTTAGTAAATACTTCCCTTTTATCTATAACCTTATGAGTTTCTTTGTAAAGGAAGACACGATAAAAAATGACACAAAAGAGACTGCCCGATAAATTTTCAGGCAGTCTCATTTTTATAATTAACATTTATTTGTTGTAATATCTGCATAGATTTACTTAAACTAACGGCTAAACAGATTCGATATCCGGGGAGATTTCGCTAAAGATTTTCAACGACCTCAACCTATCGGTTCATTTCTGCCGGCCGGCGGAAAAATGTCATATCAATCCTTTCCGCCCCGCCCCGTTCCCCTCTCCGAGAGGGGCCGGGGGTGTGTCATATACTTTCCATTCACTCAAAAATCCCGATTTAATGATTTTCAGGGCGTGCCCTCCGCCGGTTTTTCAACAAATACCAAAGCCATTCCGCTACTGCATTCCCTATAGCAAAAGCCCAACCACTTACCCTTCCTAAACCGGCGGAGGTCGGGTGTTCCGTTTAAATTCGGCGCCGCGCCGCACGGGCATTTCCAAGGGAAAATCCGTAAGTCTCCTCGTCTGGCGCTCGGAGCCGCCGTTTTCCCGGAAATGCACCGGCGCCGCGCCGCCTCATATCACTGCACCCCCTCACGCAGCAGCGGCCTCCTGACGTCGGCCGCTCAAAACCCTCTCCTACTGCCTTTCCAAAAGCACCTCCTGTCATTCCGATCCGCCTACCGGCGGATCGGAGTGACAATTTACTATTGCTTTTCCTATGCTGGTTTTAAAACCCGCCTACCGGCGGGCCCCTCTACAAGAGGGGCCGGGGGTGTGTCCTTTATCCGCTCCGTCCGCTCTGTTCCCCTCTACGAGAGGGGCTAGGGGTGTGTTATTTACCCATTCCGCCGCTCGTTCCCCTCTATGAGAGGGGTCAGGGGTGTGT
>JALSNB010000271.1 GCA_026987225.1 Caldisericaceae bacterium | reverse complement strand
ATTATTGATGCCGCAAAGGAAAAGAAACTCAATGCAACGGGCACTTTCGAAGTCGAGATAAACGAGCTTGCAGTTGTAAACTCTCTTAACGTGGAGCGTTATGCAAAAAGAACTGTTGCGTCGTTGAAGAGTGTTGTGCTCGGCGAAAATTCGAGCGGGTATTCCAAGGAAAGCGCAGTTAACGTAAAAGATATTTCCGTTGAGCGTGTGCTGAACGAAAGCATAGGAGTTGCAGAAAAAGGCAAAAATCCTTCCGCAGTTGAGCCCGGAAAATACGAAGTAATCCTCACGCCTTATGCGCTTGCGGAATTTATATCGCATCTCGGATACTTAACGCTCAATGCACGGGCACTCAAAGAAGGCAGCAGTTTTCTTGTCGGTAAGTTCGGACAGAAGTTGCTCGGAGACAATATTACAATGCTTGACGACGGTTTGTCGAAAGAGACGATTCCCATGCCGTTTGATTTCGAAGGGGTGCCAAAGAAAAAGGTTATTTTCTTTGAAAACGGTGTTGCAAAAGGTGTTGTTTACGATACGTTAACGGCATATAAAGAAGGCAAAGAATCAACCGGGCATGCCCTGCCGCAGCCAAGTCCGTTCAGCCCTTATCCTATGAATTTTATTATGGAAGGCGGACAGAGCAGTGTGGAAGAAATGATTTCGCACGTGGAAAAAGGGTTGTTTGTTCAAAGGTTCTGGTACACAAACCCGATGGATCCGCGTGAGGCGGTAATCACCGGAATGACGAGGGACGGACTGTTCCTCATAGAAAACGGAAAAATAACAAAGCCTTTGCAAAATATGCGTTTTACGGAAAGCATAATCACCGCTTTGAACAATGCCGTAGAATTGAGCGAAACGAAAAAGATTATCTACGATATGGTGCCGATGACTGTTCCTTATGCACGGATAAAGGATTTTACCTTTACCGGTAAAACCGAATTTTAAGATATTAAGTGACGTATTTAAAAAGTTTTAGGAGGTGAAGATGAAAAGGTACGGATTGCTCTGCGACGGAGGAGATGCGCCGGGTATTAATGCGGCGATAAGAGCCGTTGCACGTGCTGCGTTTGAAAAAGAGGATGAAGTTCTCGGGTTTCAGGACGGTTTTTTCGGATTGATCAATAACGACGTTCAGATTATTACTAAAAAGAACGTTTCCGGTATTCTTCCGCTTGGCGGTTCCGTTTTAGGTATTTCCAGGATGAATCCGTTCAAGAATCCCAAGTATGTGGAGCTTATTAAAGAAAATTTTAAAAAGAATGCCCTTACAATGCTTATTATGATTGGGGACAGGGATACCGTGGAAATTGCAAAAAAACTTTCCGATGAAGGCATTCCTTCGATTGTTATACCAAAAACGATAGATAACGATATCTACGGAACGGATTTTTCTATAGGTTTTGACACGGCAGTGAGAAAAATTAGTTCCGCACTTGATGACTTGCATTCAACGGCTTCCGCACACCACAGGGTAATGGTTGTGGAAACAATGGGAAGAGAAACCGGGTGGCTTGCGCTTTTTGGCGGCCTTGCAGGCGGTGCGGATTATATTATCATTCCGGAAGTGCCATACAAAATAGAAGAGGTTGCCGCGCATATAGAGAGCAGAAAAAAGGCTGGAAAACCGTTTAGCATTGTCGTTGTTGCGGAAGGCGCCCCGCTGCCGGACGGTGTGGAAAAAAATGTGGAAAAAGACGAATTCGGGCATCCGATAAACCGCAAGAGGCGTGTCGGGTACATCATTATGGAGGAGATAGAAAAACTTACCCACATAAAGTCGAGAACAACCGTTCTCGGATACATACAGAGGGGAGGCACGCCCACCACAACGGACAGGATTCTTGCAACAAGGCTCGGTGTCG
>JALSNB010000270.1 GCA_026987225.1 Caldisericaceae bacterium | reverse complement strand
CTTTCTTTTTTTGTTTCGATTTTCTCTAAATCGTCTATAAGCTCTTCCGGTGTTTGATAGCGTTTGTTCGGATTCTTTTCCAACAGTTTGTATATGATTTCTTCAAGGGGTTTGGAAACGCCTTTTTTGAACTTTTCTATGCGTGGAGGAGGCATTGTGATGTGCATGTTTATTATTGACCACGGATTTTCCGCATCGAACGGTACTTTACCTGTGAGCAGCCTGTACAGTGTGATGCCGAGAGAGTACAAATCGCTTCTTATGTCCGCACTTTCGCCTTTTGCCTGTTCGGGTGAAATGTAGTAAGGCGTACCTATTATGCTTCCCTGTGACGTAATAGTGCTTACGCTGGATATTTTTGCGACACCGAAGTCCATTACTTTGACTTTGCCGTCTTTTGTAAGCATAATGTTCTGGGGTTTTATATCCCTGTGTGCAATTACTCCGTGTTTCAGTGAAAACGAAAGCGCTTTTGCAACTTCAATTCCGATTTTTATAACCTCTTCTGCTGGCAATTTTCCTTTTTCTTCCGCAATTTCCTCGAGGGTTTTGCCCTGCACGTATTCCATTACTATGTAGTAAATTCCGTTTTCGTTGCCAAAATCTTTTACCTGTGCGATGTTTTCGTGCTTTAGCTTTAACGCTGTTTCCGCTTCCCTTACGAAACGCTCCACGTATTTCTTTTCCGTTACAAAATCTTCTTTCAATATTTTCAGTGCGACGACTTCGTTTGTTTGCAGATCGCGTGCAAGATATACGGAAGCCATGCCCCCGCTTCCCACTTTGTCGTATATTTTGTATCTCCCCTTTATTATCATTCCTATGTAGTTCATTTGCGTACCACCGTCCCGATGAATTTCATAATCAACGGTTTGTACATTACAAACAGTGCTATCGCAACGGCCGCTATCATTAACAGTGTGATATATAAAAACACTTTTCTGTTTTTTCGTATGGGTTTTTTATTTTTGTTTTCGTATATCACGACCGTTATGTTGTCTTTGCCGCCGTGTTTATTTGCAATTTTAATGAGTTTTTCCGCTTTCTCTTTTAGCATTAGGGAGCCGGACAGGACTTTTACAATTTCTTTTTCGTTTGCCATGTTGTAGAGTCCGTCAGAGCAGAGCAAAACAGTGTCCCCTTCTTTGAGTTTCATCGGTACGTAAAATTCCGGTTGAACCGTGCTTTTTACACCTATTGCCTTTGTGAGTATGTTTTTAAGATTTGATTTTTCGGCATCTTTTTTCGATATAATGCCCTGCTCTACCTGCATTGCAACCAATGTGTGATCATGCGTTGCTTTTATGAGTTTTCCGTCTCTAAGTATATATAGCCTGCTATCACCCACGTTCCCGTAGTAAAGCGTGCCGTTTTTTACGATGGCTATAACGCCCGTTGTACCCATTTTTCCTTCGATTCCGCGCTCTTTTGAGTATGAATATATTTTTTCGTTTGCTCTTTCGAATATTTCGTTTAATACTTTTTCGTCGGCAATTTCCGATTGGTTTGCGTGTTTAATGAGCTCTTCCTTTGCGATACTGCTTGCAACCTCTCCTCTTTCCATCCCTCCCATTCCGTCAAATACACCAAAGATGCAGTAGCCCCGCTTGGCTACTATTGCGAAACTGTCTTCGTTGTTTCCCCTCACTTTTCCTATATCCGACAGTCCGTAGCAGCGGGGCTCGGAAAGTGTTTCTTCCGTTTCTTTTATATTTTCCGGTTTCGAAATTTCTAATTTTATTGTTGTATCTTTCCTCATGAAAGTTTAAATCGCATTTTTACGTTTGCAAATGTTATCTCGTCACCGTCGCTCAACGTTTTTTTGCTTATCTTTGTTCCGTTTACAAACGTCCCGTTGGTGCTTGCAAGATC
>JALSNB010000269.1 GCA_026987225.1 Caldisericaceae bacterium | reverse complement strand
TAAAACTCATTACGAAATTCGATATTTACAAGTTCACGTACCCGCTTCTTGTAGGTGATATTCCGAAAGGCTTTTACGAGGAAGTTTACGAAAGCATGCAGAGTGGCATTCGCCTCAGCGCGGAAAAGTTAAAGGATTTTGCCGGCACTTGACGGTTGCCCGCAACCCTTATTAAATTCGGTAGGCGGCTTTTTTTACAAATCCGTTGAAAAGCGGTGACGGATTGTTGGGGCGTGATTTGAATTCCGGGTGCGCCTGCGTTGCAACAAAAAATTTGTGCCGTGTGATTTCTATAAATTCAATTAGCCTTCCGTCCGGCGAAGTGCCCGAAATTGTCAACCCGTTTTTTTGCAGGATAGGAACAAACTCCGGGTTTGCCTCGTACCTGTGGCGATGCCTCTCGCTAATTATTTTCTTTCCGTACAAAGAAAAAACGACTGTGTCCTCTTTCAGCACGGCGGGATACGCTCCGAGCCGCATACTGCCGCCTTTATTCTTTACATTTTTCTGTTCGGGCATGAGATCGATTACGGGGTACGACGTTCCTTCGTCAAATTCCGTGGAATTGGCGTTTTTCAGATTGCATACGTTTCTTGCAAACTCTATCACCGCACATTGAAGGCCAAGGCAGAGTCCGAGAAACGGTATGTTGTTTTCACGTGCATAGCGGATTGCATTTATTTTTCCCTCTATTCCTCTTTTCCCGAAGCCTCCGGGCACCAGAATGCCGTCCAATTTCCCGTCATTGCGGAGTTTGTCGAGAATTTCTTTATAAGATTCCGTTTCCAATTTTTCCGAATCGATCCAGTTTATCCTGACACGGACGTTGTTTTCCGCACCGGCATGTATAAGCGCCTGCACTACACTTGTATAAGCGTCTCCCATTCCGGCATATTTTCCCACGATCGAAACGGTTATTGCTTTTTCCGGGTGCAAGACCCTGTCCGTAAAATCCTGCCAGTCTTTCAAATCCGGTGTTTTATTCCCGAAACCGAGTTTTTCGGTTATAAGGTTTCCGAGCCCTTCTTTTTCGAAAACAAGAGGGACTTCGTATATGCTTTCCGCATTCAGTTCCTCAATAATAGCGTTCTTTTCCACGTCGCAGAAAAGAGAGAGCTTGTTTTTTACTTTTTCCGTAATCGGGACTTCCGTTCTGCAGATCAATGCGTCGGGTTGAATGCCGATACTCCTCAGTTCTTTTACGCTGTGCTGTGTCGGTTTTGTTTTCAGCTCGCCCGATGTTTTGAGATACGGAAGCAGCGATAGATGTATGTACAAAATGTTTTCTTTGCCTTCGTCCTTTTTCATCTGCCTTATTGCTTCGAGAAAAGGAAGACTCTCTATATCCCCCACGGTGCCACCGATTTCCACGACCGTAACGTCAAAACCTTTTCCCAACTCCCTGATGTGGAGTTTGATTTCGTCCGTTACGTGCGGTATGATTTGAACGGTTTTCCCGAGGTATTCTCCACGCCTTTCCTTTTTAAGGACATTCCAGTAGATTTTCCCTGTTGTTATGCTGTTATCCGCAGTGAGGTTTCTGTCTATGAATCTTTCGTAGTTTCCTATGTCGAGATCCGTTTCTCCGCCGTCTTCGGTTACAAAAACTTCGCCGTGTTCGTAAGGAGACATCGTACCCGCGTCAATTTGAAGATAAGGATCTATCTTTGCTATATTTACCTTAATACCTCGTGCTTTAAGCAATCTTCCTACGGATGATACGGCTATTCCTTTGCCAAGAGAGGATACAACGCCCCCTGTTACGAAAATAAATTTCATACGTCCCTCCGTTTACCTCTTTGCGTTTTAAATCATTATAACGGTTTTGCGAATTTTTCATACGTTTCCGAGGGCGAGCTTTGCGGTAAATTGACAGAGCC
>JALSNB010000268.1 GCA_026987225.1 Caldisericaceae bacterium | reverse complement strand
CGATTTAATGCTTATTTGGGCGTGCCCTCCGCCGGTTTTCCCAATAACCTCCAACCTTTCCGCTACCGCATTCCCAATAGCCCCGATAACAAACACAACTCACCGCCAACGTGAAAGACCCAACTGCTTTCCCTTCCCAAAACCGGCGGAGGTCGGGTGTTCCGTTTAAATTCGGCGGCGCACCGCACGGGCATTTCCAAGGGAAAATCCGTAAGTCTCCTCGTCTGGCGCTCGGAGCCGCCGTTTTCCCGGAAATGCACCGGCGCCGAGCCGCCTCATACCACTGCACCCCCTCACGCAACAGCGGCCGACGTCAGGAGGCCGCCTCTCTAAGAGGGGAGCTTTTCTCAGCATTAAGCTTTAAAAAAATATATAGTTTCCGTTCGCTGTTTCCCTCTCTGAGAGGGTGCTTTTCAGCATTACGCTTTAAATAAATTATATAGTTTCCGTCCGCTTGTTCCCCTCTATGAGAGGGGTTATGGGGTGTGTCCTTTCCATTCCTTCACTTAAACACTTCGCCGCCACAGCAAGAAGTGTCCCATTGCCATAAGGAAAATCGCCGTGATACTTACAACGAAGAAGCGTAAAGAAATAAAATCTGTCTGAGGTTTTGCCCAGGGCAAAACCGAGTTATTTTATTTTAGCTTCGAGGCCTATAAGTATAGGCGATTTTTCTAAGGCTAGATTTTTTGTTACTTTTTCATCGATGGAAAAAGTAAAATATAAACTCTCCTCTATAAGCGGGACAGGGTGTGTGTTCTTTATCCGCTCTGTTGTTGCCCGGAAAGAGACTCCTCCCTGCGCTCGGAGTGACATTTTGCTATTGCTTTTCCAATAGCACTCCCCTTGTCATTCCGATCCGCCGGCTGGCGGAGAGGAATCTCAATGCTCCCCTCTATAAGAGGGGAGCTTTTCAGCATTACGCTTTAAATAAATTATATAATTGCCATTCGCTGTTCCTCTCTATGATAGGGGACGATAATTCTATATTACTACCGATTTTACAATAGGAGAATCCTGTTCTAAAATATGAATATCAAGCATAAAGAATCCTAACGTACTATCATTTTTTATTGATAATCTTCAAAGCTTCCTTTTTGCTCAGCTTACTTAATTCGACCCGTTCGACCAAATCAGCAACCCATCCGGGATTCGTTTTGCTGTATTCGCGTAAAATCCAGCCTATGGCTTTATCGATAAAAAATTCTCCCGTATCTTTCAGCCGGTTAATCGTTTTTTCGAGCAATTCCCTGTCGGTTTTTTCTTTGTATTTCAATTGAAAAAGCAAAGCTGTTCGTTGTAACCAGATATTTCCCGAATCGATATAGGACGCCGTTTTTCCGGGGATTTTTTCCGGAAATTTCTTGAAATATGCGCCGAAAAATTTGGCGGCGAGTTTATCCACCGTATCCCACCAGGATTTATGTGTAACCAAATATTCCAAGAAATCAATGTCTTTCTCTTCAAATTGTTTGATGTATTTTTCCAACAAATCCAAAGCAAAATACTGATATTCCCGCTCGGGCTTTTGCCATAATTCCTTAATGATTTCAAAGGCGGTTTCTTTACCGGGAAGTTGTTTTTTGTCCAGAAAAGGTTTTTGAATTTCTTTGCGTAAAGGATTGGGAATACCCAGAAAATCAAACAAATTTTTCATATATCGCTTTTGTTCCGCAGCGATATCCGGATTAGCCTGTTTTTTGAATGTTTTTTCTATGCCGGAAACAAAACCGGGCATATTTTTTTGATAAATTTAAACATATAACGGGCTGATGTCAAGAGTTTTGGAAAAATTAATTCCAATTTATTCATCCAATGTCATTTGATATTCGGTAATACCTGTTTCCAATACGGCCAGGGGCTTCCGGCTCATCCGTAAT
>JALSNB010000267.1 GCA_026987225.1 Caldisericaceae bacterium | reverse complement strand
GGCTTTTCGCTTCATATACGAATACGAAGAGAAGCATCGAAATCGGAACGAAAATTACGGAAGACATTTTGAAACGCCTCTATGAAAAAGGCGTTACGGATCTTGTAATTTATTATCCCAATGAAGTAGAAACCTTCTCTTTGGGAAAACTTAACTCCGATGTTATCGATAGGGTTGCGGCAAAAGATTATGCAAGCGGAAGCGGTAAGAAAAAGAGCGTAATCGTAAAGGCAGGAGAAATTATCGATGCCGAAAAATTGAGAAAACTTGCCGAATCCGGCGTAAAGAAAGTCCTTTTGAGAAAAGAAAAAACGTATAAACTGAAAAAATTCGTCAGAACAAATCAGGATACATGTAGAAACGAAAGGCCTATTGTCCGTAAAGGCGAAAGAGTGAAGGCAGGCCAGCCGATAGCCGACGGCTACTCTACGAGAAACGCGGAACTCGCTCTCGGTATCAATGTGCTTGTCGCTTACGTTCCTTGGTACGGATATAACTATCAGGATGCCGTGATTGTAAGCAGAAGACTTGTGAGTGAAGACAGACTTACATCCATTCACGTAAGGGAATACAATATAGAAGTGCATGATACAGAACACGGACCCGAGGAACTTACTCCGGATCCACCGGACGTATCGAGAGACGCAAAGAGGTTCCTTGACGAAAACGGTATAGTAAAAATAGGCTCTAAGGTTAAATCTGGAGACATTCTTGTCGGAAAGACAACGCCTTTCCCCGAGGAAGAGGAAACCAGCGAAGCAAGGCTATTCAGGAATTTGTTCAACAACAGGGCCGGCAATATTAAGAACAGCTCTTTTAAAGTGCCGCCCGGAGAAAGCGGTGTTGTAATCGGTGTGGAGGTGTTTTCCCAGGAAGAGGGCTTTGAACTTACCAAGAACGTAAGAAAACTCATAAAAGTCTTTATTGCGAGAAAACGAAAGATTATTGTCGGGGATAAAGTGTCAGGAAGGCACGGAAATAAGGGTGTTATAAGTAAAATTCTTCCCGAGGAAGATTTGCCGTATCTTGAAGACGGAACTATGGTCGACGTGATATTGAGCCCTCTCAGTGTGCCTTCGAGAATGAACATAGGGCAGATTCTCGAAACGAACCTTGGCCTTGCCGCAAGAAAGCTTAACGTAAGGGTTGTTACTCCGGCATTTAACGGTGCAACCGAAAAAGACGTAAAAGGCCTTCTTAAAAAAGCAGGCCTGCCGGAAAGCGGGCAATTTAGGATGTACGACGGCAGGACGGGAAAGCCGTTTGATTATCCCGTGACGCTCGGAGAATCTTACCTGCTTAAATTGAATCACCTTGCGGAAGATAAACTCCATGCACGCTCGGTTGGTAAATACACGTTGATTACTCAGCAGCCAGTCGGAGGCAAGGCGCAGTTCGGAGGGCAGAGACTCGGAGAAATGGAAGTGTGGGCATTGGAAGCATACGGCGCTGCCAATTTGCTTCAGGAAATGCTTACTATAAAATCGGATGACCTTGAAGGAAGGAAGAGGACTTATGAGCAGATATCCAAAGGAAATACGATTCTCGAGATGGGTATTCCGGAATCGTTCAATGTCTTACAGAGAGAACTCAGAGGACTCGTGCTTGATTTGAAAGTGCTTCCGGAAAAGAAAAAGAGAGAACCGAGAGAGGAAAAATTTAACATTATAAAGAAAAAACCAGAAATATTTATCAGGGAGGAGAAGGAAGATGGTAAACGAGACCAAGAAAATTAGGAACGTTACTATTGTTGCTCACGGCAACGCAGGTAAAACAACTCTTGTTGAAGCGATTCTATTCAAGAAAAAACTTGTTTCGAGGATGGGAAAGGTTGAAGACGGTAATACCGTATCCGATTACCAGCCCGAGGAAAAGGAAAGAAAAATCAGTATAAGCCTTTCCGTTATTCCGGTTGAGCACAAAGGGGTAAAGATTAACTTCATAGATACTCCCGGCTATGCGGACTTTTTCGGCGAAGTACTCAGTGGCATACGTGCCGGTGAAAACGGTTTGATTCTTGTAAATGCAACAAGCGGGATTGAAATTCAGACAAAAAAGCAGTGGGAATATCTGTCCAAGGAAGAAAGGCCCAGGGCATTCTTTATAAATAAGCTTGATGTTGAAGGAACGGATTTTTCCAAAATCGTGGATCAGATTAAAAATACTTTTAGTGTCAAGGCTTTTCCGGTTGTAGTTCCGGTGTTTGACGGAAAAAAACTTACGGGTGTTACAAATTTGCTTTCGTCATCGGCGGAAGGATTTGAAAGCGAAAAAAAGGAACTCATCGAGATTGCGGCGGAAGGTGACGACGAACTGCTTGAGAAATACCTCGGAGGCGAAGAACTTACGGAAGAAGAAGTGATTAAAGGGCTGAAGAATGCATATATGAAGGGCGAATTCTTCCCCATACTTTCGGGTTCTGCGGCCGCACTTATCGGAATTGACGAACTGCTTGATTTTATCGTTGATTATATGATTTCTCCTGCGGCATTGGGCGTTGTTAAAGGGATTAACCCTAAAACAAACGAGGAAGAAGAAAGGAAAATTTCTACGGATGAAAATTTCTCCGCATTCGTGTTTAAAACGCTGAGTGATCCTTATGTCGGTAAGCTTTCGTTTACCAAAGTATTTTCCGGCGTTTTGAGTTCGAACAGTTCCGTTTACAACGCATCAAAAGATACGACTGAGAAAGTTTCGCAACTTCTTTTTGTAAGAGGCGGAACACAGGAACCGACTGATAAAATTATTGCAGGAGACATCGGGGTTATTACAAAACTCGTTTCCACCCAAACGAACGATACGCTTTCCGATAAAGACGCACCGATTGTTTATCCGCCGATAAAATTCCCGGAGCCCATGCTTTCCAAGGCAATGAGGCCGAAGAGCAAAGCGGACGAAGACAGAATGAGCATAGGGCTTTCCAAAATTACAGACGAAGATCCTACCGTAAAAGTATCCAAAAATGTGGAAACCAAAGAGCAAATTATCTCGGGCGTAGGTGAAACGCATCTTTCGGTAATCGTCGAGAAACTCAGGAAGAGATACAATGTAAACATAGAACTTACAACTCCAAAAGTGCCCTACAGGGAAACAATTACAAAGAAGACGAAAGTCGAAGGCAAATACAAGAAACAGACAGGCGGACACGGTCAGTACGGCCATTGCTGGCTTGAAGTGGAACCTCTCGAACGCGGTAAAGAGTTCGAATTCGAAAGCAAGATATTCGGCGGCGCCATACCGAAGCAGTACATTCCTGCCGTGGAAAAAGGCGTGCGTGAAGCAATGGAACACGGTATTCTGGCGGGCTATCCTGTTGTTGACATAAAGGTTACGGTTGTTGACGGTTCGTATCACCCGGTTGACTCTTCAGAACTTGCGTTCAAGGTGGCCGGTTCCATGGCGTTAAAAAAAGCTCTTGAGCAGTGCAACTCGATAATTCTCGAGCCGATAGAAAAACTCGAAATTATCGTTGACGAACAATATATGGGCGACGTAATAGGCGATCTGAACAGTAAACGAGGAAAAGTTTTAGGTATGAAGGCTGAAAACGGAAAGCAGATAATAGAGGCGCTCGTTCCGCTTTCCGAAGTGCTTACTTATGCAAACGATTTGAATTCGATTACTCAGGGAACCGGAGAATTTAAAATGCAACACTCGCATTACGAACCCGCTCCTCCGAAAGTTGCGGAAAAAGTAATTGCCGAGTCAAAAAGAGAGGAGAATGAATAGACCTGGAGGTGAAAATCTTTGAAGAAGAATGATATAGAGGCCCTGCAGATACTCCTTGCCTCGAGCAAGGATATCTTAAAGTGGTCTCACGGTGAAGTAAAAAAAGCGGAAACTTATAGCTACAGAACGTACACGCCCGAACCGGACGGACTATTCTGCGAAAAAATATTCGGACCGGTGCACAGCTATCAGTGCCATTGCGGAAAGATGAAAGGCATACAGTATGCAGGCCTTACGTGTCCCCGTTGCGGTGTGGAAATTTTACCTTCCAGCGTAAGAAGGGAAAGATTCGGTCATATTGAACTCTCTTCTCCGGTAGTTCATATCTGGTATTTTAAGAATAATATCAACTATGTGGGCTTGTTGCTCGGCATGCCGGCAAAGGATGTGGAAAAAGTAATTTATTTTGTTTCCTATATCGTTATCGATCCGAAAAGTACGAAACTCAGAAAGAAACAACTCCTCACAGATGAAGAATACAGGCTTTACAAAGCGGAAGGTTATGATTTCGTAGCAAAGAAGGGCGGAGAAGCGATTTTAGACCTGTTAAAACAGATTGACTTGAAGAAAACGCACGAAGAAGCGGTGGAAAGATTGAGAAAAGGTTCCAAGCAGGACAAAATTATTGCCGTGCGTCTGCTTGGCGTTGTGGAAGGGCTTTTGAAAAATAACAGGCGTCCGGAAGATATGGTTCTTACGCGTGTTCCGGTAATTCCTCCGGATCTCAGGCCTCTTGTTACGCTTGAAGGAGGAAAATACGCATCGGACGATTTGAACGAACTGTACAGAAGGGTTATCAATAGGAACAATAGGTTAAAGAAACTCATCGAGGCGAATGCGCCCGATATTATGTTGCAGAATGAAAAGAGAATGCTCCAGGAAGCGGTTGATGCGCTTTTTGACAACGGAAGGCGAACGTATCCGGTTCTCGGCCCGTCAAAAAGGCCACTCCGCTCGCTTACGGATATTTTGAAAGGCAAGGAAGGCCGTTTCAGGGAAAATTTGCTCGGAAAGCGTGTCGATTACTCCGGAAGGGCGGTTATTACAATCGGGCCGGATCTAAAATTGGATCAGTGCGGTGTGCCTAAGGAAATGGCGCTTGAACTGTTTAAACCTTTCGTGATATACGAACTCTCGAAACTCGGATACAACAAAAAACATGCAAAAGAACTCATAGAAAACCCGAACCCGGAAGTTTGGAAAGTGCTCGAAAACGTTTCGAAAAACTACGTGGTTCTTTTGAACCGTGCACCGACTCTGCACAGACTCAGCATACAGGCATTCAAGCCGATTCTTACCGAAGGAAAAACGATACAGATCTCAGCTCTTGTTTGCACGCCTTTTAACGCAGACTTTGACGGCGACCAGATGGCGATTCATTTGCCGCTTTCTTTTGCCGCACAAACGGAAGCAAGAACGCTTATGCTTTCCTCTCACAACATTCTTTCTCCCGCTAATAGCAGCCCTCTTGACGGACCGGTTCAGGATATGGTGCTCGGTGCATACTATATGACACTTGAAGGTAAGGATAAGAAATTTTACAAGCACTTACTCGATTCCCCGGCAGAAGTGGAAGTTTTGTTCGAAAAAGGGAAGTTAGGCCTCCACAGTCGAATACACTACGTGGCTAACGGAAAGAAAATCGATACCACCGTGGGACGTGTGCTTTTTAACGAAAGAATCAGGGAAGGCATATTCGATAACGAAGAAGAAGCAAAAAAATTCGAATTTATAAATAAAACGGTTGATAAGAAAACACTGAATAATATTATTTCCGATTTTTACTCCAAGTTCGGGCTTGTTAAAACGGATATACTTTTGGATAACCTAAAAGATTTGGGATTTAAGGAATCCACGTATGCCGGTATCAGTATCGGGCTCGATGACGTAAAAATGCCAAAAGAAAGAGAAAAGATTATCAAAGAAGGGGAAAAGAAAACCGAAGAAGTGAACAATCTTTACGAGCAAGGTTTCCTTACCGACGAAGAGCGATACAGAAAAGTAATAAGTATTTGGCAGGAAACTGCGAAGAAAGTCGAAGAATCGGTTTTCAAGAATTTTGACGAATACGATACCGTGTATATGATGGCGAATTCCGGTGCAAGAGGTAACAAAGCACAGATCACTCAGATGTCCGGTATGAGAGGGCTTATGGCAGGCCCGACCGGTAAAATCATAGAATTTCCCATTAAATCCAATCTTCGTGAAGGACTTACCGTTCTCGAATACTTCCTTTCAACGCACGGAGCAAGGAAAGGACAGGCGGATACGGCACTTAAAACCGCTGACTCCGGTTATCTTACAAGGAGGCTTGTCGATGTTGCTCATAGCCTTATCATAAAGGAAGAAGATTGCGCCGTTCAGAGGATAAAGCCGATTAAAATAGGCGATCAAATCGTAGAACCGTTATCCGTTAGGGTTGTGGGACGTGTTTCTGCGGAAGATGTGGAAAATCCGTCTACAAATTCGATATTGATTCGAAAAGGGAGTGTTATTACTAAAGAACAGGCCGAACTACTCGATAAATTAGATATTCCTTCGATTCTCGTGGAAAACAGTGTGAGCGGAATCGAAGTGGAAGAAATAAAAGAGGGTAATACCGTGATTCTTTCTTTGCAGGAACAGATCTGGGGACGGTATGCTGCGGAAAATGTTTACTATCCTCAGGAAAAGAAAGAAATTTCCGTTACCAAAAAACTCATAGGCGAAACAATCGGAGAAGAGATTATCGATAAAGATACCGGGGAAATATTAGCGGAAGAAGGAGACGTAGTCAACGAAGAGTTATACCATTCGTTAAAGGAACACAAAATTAAGAAGATTACTGTTCAGAGCGGTGAAAGAAAGATTATTGTTAAGAGGAACGAACTGATTGACGAAGAAAAAGCAAAACTCATAGAAGAAGCCGGTGTTAAAAAAGTAAGGGTGCGTTCTCCGATTACTTGCAATACGGATCACGGTGTTTGTGCCAAATGCTACGGTTTGGATCTTTCTTCGAGAAAACATGTAAACATCGGAGAAGCGGTTGGAGTTGTAGCTGCGGAATCCATAGGAGAGCCCGGTACGCAGCTTACGTTAAGAACGTTCCATACGGGAGGTGTTGCAGTTGCCGATATTACGACGGGCCTTCCGAGGGTAGAGGAATTGTTCAGTGCAAGGAGCCCGCGCGGTAAAGCACTCATTGCGCCGCTTACCGGTAAAGTCCAGATCTCTGTCGAGAAAACCAAGAAAATTGTTATAATAACAAACAAAGACGGTAAAAAAGAAAAAATTACGACAACAAGAGACAAGAGGCTTAACGTAAAAGACGGAGATGTGGTTAAAGTGGGAGACATTCTGAGCGAAGGGCCTCTCGATCCGAGCGAGCTTTTGAGAATCAAAGGCATCACGACTACCGCCCGTTACCTTATTCAGGAAATTGAAAAGGTTTACAAATCTCAGGGTGTTGACATTAATATCAAGCATATAGAACTGATTGTAAAGCAGATGCTTGGCAAGGTAAGAATTATCGATGCGGGAGATACTAACTTCTATCAGGGCGAAGTTGTAGGAAGAGATGAAGTGCTTACGGCAAACAGGGCGGTCAGGGCGTCCGGCGGGAAAATTGCGCTCTTTGAAGTGCTTGTTCAAAGCATAACAAAATCGGCGCTTTCTTCGGACAGCTTCCTGTCGGCTGCTTCCTTCCAGGAAACTCCGCGTGTGCTTGCAGAAGCCGCAATTAAGGGAAAAATCGATCTGCTACGCGGAATGAAAGAATCGATTATCGTAGGAAAGAAAATACCTGCGGGCACAAACCTCAGAGAAGAAGAGTAAGATCGTATTTTGATATTAATTTCCGTAAGGCGGAAGGTTCTTTTACCTTCCGCCTTTTTTATTCAATTTGACTTTATTTCAAATTTGTATTACAATCACTCTAAAAGGTGGCTTACGGAATTTGTGAAAATTGCCGCATTGAAGAAACTTAAGAAGGGAGAAATAACTTTATTGCAGGTATTACTACTAATACGGAATGCTTTTTATAAAAAAAGGGGAAATGTTTTGTTCTCAAACTTTTTGCATTCCCGGGCAAATTGTTTTGTGTCGAAAACTCATACTGTTTTCAACAAATTGTCTTTTAATTCGTGCGGTAAGTTCGGTATTTTGTCGAAAAGTCGCATTTACTAATATTTAATATAAGGAGGATTAGATGAAAACAAAACCGAATAGATGGGCGTTTGCCTTCAGGAAAGCCCTTGTGTTCCTCATTTTACTCATGCTTATTTTTAGCAGTTTTGCTTTTTCTTTTAACGGAACATCAGGAGTTCCACGGGCAAAAGCGGACACATCCGTATCCGCACAGAATACGAGTTTGAGTGTTCGTGTAGAACATTCAGCAGATTACGAAGTTGTTATAACAAATAGCTGTTCCAATGAAGACGATATTACGGTTTCTCTTTCGGGAATAGATTCGGGATGGTCTGCGTCCCTTTTTGACTCGGATGACAGTACGCCTCTTTCCAATCCGATTCATATTGCCGGAAACGGATCGCATACGATATATGTGCAT
>JALSNB010000266.1 GCA_026987225.1 Caldisericaceae bacterium | reverse complement strand
GACTCTCTACGCAAAGAAGATCCGATAAAGAGTATGTTATTTTATGTTGAGACCGGAGATTTTTCCTCTGCTGAGGAAATAGCGAAGATTAACAACTGTTTTTCAGGAACGCTATACGGATACGAAACCATAAAAAATCTTGTCAGGCGCATTCCTTTTGATAAGATCACGAAGATGCCGCACATCGCTTTGATGCAAGCGGAGGTTTTTGCAAGGGAAAACAATCCCGAAGGGGTAATAAGCATAGTAAAAAGCATTATTTCCGAGAATTCCGATAAAAGAGTTGTTTTTAAAGCGCTCTCTCTTGAAATGGAAGTGATGCTGCGCAGAGGCAGATACGGATATGTGATTCGCCTTGCAAACAAAATTTATAAAACTCTGAATGCCGTGCCTGCCAAAGAACTCGTAAGTTTTTATTATTCCCTTGCCAAAGCTTACTATTTTAGCGGCAAATTATCGGATGCGGAGAAAATTGTGAAAATGCTCGTTGAAGAGCTCAATACAATCGAAAACCCGTTTAAGAGAGCCCAAATCCTGGATCTTTACGGCATAATTTTTGAGTTCAGGCGCGGAAATTTTGAAAATGCCAAGAAAAATTCCAAAATGCTTGTTTCGATGTTAAAAAGTTTTGAACTTGCCGTTGATCCGCGTTACTATGTGAACTGTGCCATGGCCGAGATGGAGCTCGGAGAATTCTCGGAGGCGGAAAACGATTTCAGGGAAGCATACGATATTACTGACAAATTGTTCTGGAAGGAGCGTCTCCCGGATATTGACGTAGAGTACGGTTTTCTCTGCCTGATGAGAAACGAACTTAAAAAAGCGAGCGAACTATTTGAAAAAGTCGAGAAGCTTTCTTTGAACAATCCGTTCGTTTTGGCGTCGCTATATATGGGTAAGAGTATTCTGCTCAGAAAACTTGGAAAATTCCGTGAAGCCCTGTTGGAAGCAGAAAAGGATCTTGAACTGACGCGCCTTATGAGCGGCAAAGCGATGTTCGGCGAATCACTTGAAAATATTGCAAAGATTTATATAGCAAAAGGCGATTTCAAAACTGCCGTCGAATATCTTGAAAAAGCTTATCCACTTCTCAAAAAAGGGAAAGATGCGGCATTTGTTGCAAATTTGAAGCTAATGAGAAAAATTGCGCTTTCAGAGCCGATTGCCGAAACGATTTCGGATATTAAAAGCAAGGGCTACAAGGGTATGCTATCGCTTGACAGCGATATTATAAGCAGGTATGCCGGTGAAAAAGAATCCCTTAAAATTTCCGTAAAGACGTTTGGCATGTTTAAAGTTTTTGCAAACGGCAAGCCCATCGAATATAAAGAATTCAGAAGAAAGGGCATTTTTACGTTTTTCAAATTTCTTGTTGCAAATTATCCGGGATTTGTTTCCATGGATAAAATTATCGATAATTTATATCCCAAACTTTTGATGCGCAGTGCAAAGCATAACGTTTACGTTGCGGTTTCCGTGATAAATAAACTGTTTAAATCGAAAGGCGTTTACGGGGTGATTGTTAAAAAGTCCAATATGTACGGCATTAATCCTGAAATCGTTCAGTCCGTGGATTTTGTTCGCTTCGAAACACTTATAAAAGAAGGCAAGCTTAGAGAGGCAATCGAACTATACAAAGGAGATTTTATCGAAGAGAATCTGTACGACGACTGGTCAATGGACAAAAGGGAATACCTTGCGAACTTATACATTAACAGCTTGCTGAGGCTTTCCGAAATGGAAAACGGTGTAAATAAGGAAAGGATCTTAAAGAAAGTATTGGAAAAGGACGAACTGAACGAAGAAGCGCTATACAGGCTTATTAAATATTACATTGATATATCGGATACGGGAAAAGCGTTAAAACTTTGCAAAGAAGCAAAAGAGAAATTCA
>JALSNB010000265.1 GCA_026987225.1 Caldisericaceae bacterium | reverse complement strand
CTGCATATCCGTCGCCACAAGAACATCCGGAAGAATTCAAACAATTGTTTTCGGCGGAATATTCCGAAAAAGCGATGGCTCCACCGGCTGTTTCCAAGTATTTCCCGTATGTGGCATCGGCAGCTTGTCGGCAATGGTAATTCAAATCATCATCCCACACTTGCTTACAAGTAGTATTGGAAATATCATAATTGGCAGCAATAGGATGCAATACGTAATAAGCACCATAAGTACGATACGGCATACTGCCCGCTTTTAGCGATTCCATATGCCATGAGCCTATCCATTCGTCATTCAGCCCTTTTTGGGTGTAAACCTGCAAGGACATGGTCAATACACTGCTACAGGAATTACACTGGCAATCGGTTCCTACACGAATACTCGAAGGCAACCGGTTACATACGGTTGCCGAAGAGGGTCTCGCACTCAGTACGGGAAAATCGCCAAGAGATTCCACAGGCTGAGATAAAGTTTGTGAAAAAACGGAAACATGAGCCGGAATAAGGTAAAAAGGTTTAATCGTAAAAGTTTTGGGAATACGGTCGGTTATACGCAACAAACGATATCCCGGTGCTTGGATTTCATAAGTAATGGAATCAGTCGCACAATAGTTTTTCCAATAGGAAGAAAATTTCTTTGAGTTTAAATCAAAATATCCGTCATTAACCGTAAAAGCCCATTCTCTATCGGGCAAAATTAAGCGGACCCGGGCATGGCGAACGGGTTCCAATGTGTTTTTATTCAAAATTAAACCTTCGAGATAAATACCGCTCCGGACGGGGAATGTGTAATTTTCAGGTTCGGGTTGAAAAGTTAAGATCACAGGTTTTTCTATATCGAAACGGGCATCGAGATCTTTAAAGCCTTTGGCACGAACCAATATCTGGATTTTACCGTGTAGTCGCACTTGAATTTGTCCTTTTTTATCGCTTGTGTAATGTAATACCTTACCATTCCCCATCTCAATAAATATATCGGCAGACGGCAGAGATCGATAGGTATAAGGATGTTGTATGCGGATTTTGACATTATACTGTCCGAATGAATACATAAACGAAAACAATGAAATGAATATAAATAGTTTTTTCATGGTCCCCGGGCTTTTGATTAAATTTACGAAAAAAGCGCATATGTGCAAAAGATATAAGGTTGAAAACGCAAAAATTAGCATCGTTGGCAGTGCAAAACGGCTAAATTTAAACAAGAAATTGACCGTCCGGTTCGTGGAAAAAATTTTTTAATAACAAAAAACCGGCCCTACGGACCGGCTTTCTAAGTTTTTGTTCGAAATTATTTTTCTTTCTTTTCCTTATCTCTTTTCAGTTGACGTTTGAGAACATCGTAGATTAGGTCCATAGCTTTTTCGAATGTTTCGGCATCGCGGCTGACAACAAGGGAGTTGCCCGCCACGTGAACTTTGACTTCTACGGTTTTGTTTTGTTTGCCGGTGTTATTGACTTTCAAATATACATCTGCGTCGATAATACGGTCGTTGAATTTTTCGAGTCTGTCCAATTTCTTTTGGATCAGTGCGAGCAGTTTTTGATCGGCATCAAAATTAACGGCATGAAAATTTGTTTTCATAATATAAGGATTTAGGATTTTTTTCTACTGCGGGGATGCGCCTGACGATAAACGTCTTTGAGTTCGGCAAGGCCTGCGTGTAAATAATGTTGGGTTGCCGCCAGACTTGCATGACCGAGCAATTCCTTAATGGCATTGAGTTCGGCACCTTTGTTGAGCATATGTGTAGCAAAACTGTGTCGTAGCATGTGAGGACTTTTTTTCTCTTTCGTACTCACTATGCCAATATAACGATTAATGAGACGATATACAAACATTTCATACAGTTTTTTGCCGGAATCCGTTAGAAAGAAAGGATCACCGGGGAGCGGATTACCGA
>JALSNB010000264.1 GCA_026987225.1 Caldisericaceae bacterium | reverse complement strand
TGGTAATGCCTGGGCCGTCGGGTACAGCAGCGGTGTTGACAAAGAAAAGTTGGAAGCGGTTCTTTCCGATAACCCTGCGGGCAATGAAGATCAGCAAACCCCGATAGTAATAGTAAGAGGACTTTGATATTGTAAATTAATAGTATGCAAAAGCGTAGTTCTGTGAATTGGGTAGCCAAATTGGCCCTTTTATTGCCGTTGTATGGAGTTTTGTTGTTTGAATGTACGGAAGGCAAAGAGTACTTAACCGGAACATACCTAAATTTCACTTTGTGCTCAACTGACTTTAAAAGTGTAGTAATTAAACACTTCCGATTGGAAAGACGGTTTTAACGGATATTTTCGGATTTAATCCGCTCTAATAAAGTGAGTTAGGAATAACTTGATGTGTTGTAAGCGGTATTTTGGCTATAAGATTTAAGCGGTTGTGGAGCATAATAATGATTGCCCTATCCGTATTGCTCTCCGCTTTTACCTATTTTACTGCTAACAGAAACAAGATAATTGCAATGCTTATGGTGAGTGCGCCTTTTCTTCTGTCAGGTATTTTCTTTTTGATCTCTTCAAAAGAGGTTAAGTAAATTTGAAAACGGTTAAATCTCCGTATAGGTTTTGCTTAAAGAATACTTTTATTTTTTGATTAAATCGCTAAAATAGAATTGATATGAACGGAGTTATTGCAAGGCTTATTTTAATATTATTTTTACTTTCGTACGTATGGTTTTTGCTGAGCCTGTATGATGCAAACCTTGTTTTTAAAGGAGATGCAGCGCTGATTTTTCTTTTGGGCGCTATCATGTTCTCCTTTGTTTTTCTCATTCAGAATCCCATTCAAATAAAAGTTGCCAATTCGCAACTACTCGTAAGTAAAAATTATATTCTCGGCATAACGGTTATTTCGGTGGTTGCCGGTTTTCTTCAGGAATTTTTAAAAATCATTCCCGCATTGTATAAAAAGTGGAATATGTTTTTTGCGGCAGCGTCCGGTGCGGGTTTCGGTTTTATCGAGGCGGTGATTATGACCGTTCCTTTACCGTCGTTATCCGTTTTGGCAATTGCAGAGTGGGTTATAATCATTACGTTTCAAATGGCGGCAACCGCTTTTATCGTTTACGGGTTCGGCATAAGCATGAAAAAAGGCATTTTATTTTTTATTGCCATGTCTATCGTTCACATGGGCGTTGAATTTCTCATAGTATTGCAAAAAATGAAGCCAATGGTTCTGCCATATACGGATTTATTTCTTTTGCTTATTACGCTTCCGGTTTTACTCATTTCCGTTAAGAAATACAGAGATACGCTTCTATGAAAAAAGCGTTGTTATTTTTGTTCTTCCTTATTTTTCTTGCTGGGTGCGCTCCGAAGAATATAAATTTGCCGAAGGTTCGCATAAGCGGCAAGAGTTATCCTCAAAACGGGACGCTTATCTATAGCATTCTGAATGATAACGGTGCGGAAAAAGGCACTGAAACAATTCGTTTTCAGACTGAGAATAACGTTATCTGCATGCATTCCGACGTGCGTGTTACTACTGTATGTTTGAATAAGGATAATTTTGCGCCTGTAAGTGAAACGGCACGGTTTATCGTGAATAATGCCCCTTCGGATGTTCAAATAGAATTCTTTGATAAGAGAATTAAGGTTACAATAGAAAGAGGAGGGAAGAAAAGAAATTTTTATTTGCCAAAGGAGAACCCTCTCTATCCTGACGATGCGTTGGATTTTGTGCTTCAAGGAATGGATTTTTCACAGAACGATGCTTATTTATACGATTATTTTCCATACACTTCACTTCAGTACATCTGTAAGATAAAGAATTTGGGTACTGAAAAAATATCGGTTAACAAAAAGAGTGTTGAAACTTATCATATAGTAGTGGATTTCGGCAAAAAGAAAAGAAACCTT
>JALSNB010000263.1 GCA_026987225.1 Caldisericaceae bacterium | reverse complement strand
TAAGGAAGAGTAGGAGGTTATCATGAAAAAAGAATTAAAATATGTGGGATCGCGTGCCGTAAGGATTGACGGCCTTGAAAAAATAAGCGGAGCGGCGAAATATACGGACGATATAGAATTTGGCCCTGGCCTCCTATATGTTACCGTCCTGGAGAGTCCGTATGCCCATGCGATTATAAAGAATATCGATACGTCAGAAGCCGAAAAGATGCCAGGCGTAAAAGCAGTTCTATCAGGAAAAGATTTTCCTGAAAAGTTCGGACTTTATCTTAAGGATAATTCCATTTTCCCGTCGGATAGGGTAAGGTATGTTGGTGAACAGGTTGCCGCAGTTGTTACCGAAACACCTGCACAGGGTAAAGCGGCAATTAAGAAGATAAAAGTAGAGTATGAACCACTGCCAGTTATCCAAAACCCACTTGAAGCGATAAAACCAGATGCTCCACTTATTCATCCTGATCTTGGAAAATACGAAGTTGTTCCGTGGCTTTATCCTCAACCTGGGACTAATATTGCACATGTAAGGAAGATTAGAAAAGGTGATGTGGATAAAGCATTTGAAGAAGCTGATTTTGTGCTTGAAGATTGGTATCATGTTCCTCATGTTGTCCATGCTCCCATAGAAACACATATTTCCGTCGCACTGTTTTCATATGACGGTAGACTTACGCTCTGGAATTCAACACAGTCACCACATACGCAGAGAAACATACTTGCAAATTCGTTAAAAATTCCTCATAAAAATGTAAGGGTCATTGCTTCATATGTTGGCGGTGGATTCGGTGGTAAAGCCGGAATCAGTATGGAAGTAATTGCAGCGGTTGCAGCCATGAAAGTGCCCGGCCACCCCGTAAAGTTAAGATGGACAAGAAAACAGGAATTTGAAAATACGTCTCAAAGGCAGGAACTTTATGCTCATGTAAAAATGGGAGTTACGAAAGACGGTAAAATCATTGCACTGAAGCATCAACTTTACTGGGATGTCGGTGCGTCCGCAGAATACGGTTCCAACGTTGTTAACGCCACCGGTTTTTCGGCGACAGGGCCTTACTATATCCCCAATGTTTATATTGATTCATTTGCAATTTATACGAATAGGCCGCCTTGCGGAGCTTACAGAGGTTTTGGGTATTCGGAATTCCATTTTGGCATTGAAAGCCATATGGATAGGGTGGCAAAAGCCATTGGAATGGATCCTGTGGAATTCAGAAGAAAGAATGCGATAAAGCGTGGTGAGCCTGTTGCCTACGGTGTGGAAATGAATCCGACCGGCATTTTGGAATGTATAGATAAAGTTGCAGAAAAAATAGAATGGGGGAAAGAAGATAAATCTCCGGATCCGAATAAAATCAGAGCAAAAGGATTCGCTGCAGTGTGGAAAGCACCTGCTATGCCACCAAACGAGTCTTCTGCAGCATTCTTAAAGTTCAGTGAAGACGGAAGTATCAATATTCTCGTTTCAGGTATGGAACTTGGCCAGGGATTCCTTACTGCGATGGCAAAAATTGCAGCTGAAGAATTGCAACTTCCACTTGAAAAAATAAGGGTTGAACTACCTGATACCGATAGGAACCCGTACGAATGGCAGACAGTTGCAAGTCACGTTACATGGAGTTGCGGAAATGCCGTGAGGCGTGCGGCTATAGATGCGAGAAACCAGATTTTGGATACAGTATCGCGTGCTTACCATATTGAAAAGGCAAATCTCTATCTTGAAGATGGAAAAGTTAAGTGCTTCACTGATCCCGATTTTGAGCTTCCTTTCGAGAAGTTTGTAATTAACGGAATTGAAATGCCAGACGGAACGTTCAGGGGTGGCCCGATTATGGGGCATGGTATGTTTATGCCCGAATTTACATCTGCTAAAGTAAACCCCGAAACGGGTTTGGGCGGGCATCCTAACGTTCATTATACGACAGGTGCAGGTGCTGTGGAAATTGAAATTGATAAAGAGACCGGAAGAATAAGAGTTCTTAAAATGGCCGAGGCGTTTGATGCAGGAAAAGCAATCAACCCGGATCTTGTCGAAGGCCAGATAGTCGGTGGTTTTGTTCAGGGTCTTGGAACGGCATTATGGGAGGAAGTGAAATTTGATAAAGATGGTAGAATCCTTAACCCGAACTTTACGGATTATAAGATTCCAACAGCTCTTGACGTGCCACGTGATATGAATC
Source organism: Caldisericaceae bacterium (assembly GCA_026987225.1). Lineage (GTDB taxonomy): Bacteria > Caldisericota > Caldisericia > Caldisericales > Caldisericaceae > S016-85. Next base: position 6,150 of record JALSNB010000263.1, on the reverse strand, counting down.
CGATTATCGTTGAAGTTCCGCAACCGGACGGTCCGTTTGGTGCAAGAGGTATTGCGGAGCATACGATGATTCCGGTAATGCCTGCCATTGCAAATGCAGTGGAAAACGCATTGGGCATAAGAATTAAAGATGTTCCCATAACGCCTGAAAAAATTCTTAATGCATTAAAAGAGAAAGGGCAAAAAGAGTAATTTTTGCTATAATTGTGGGTAGAGAGCTGATTTAAGCGCTCTACCCATATCATCAACAAAGGAGGGAGGTGGGAAGCGTAAATAAAAAGTATTTGAAAAGTTTGTACCAAAAAAATTACATTCAAAAGGAGGTTTTAGCATGGCAGAAGAAGCAAGAACATTTAAACAAAGAGTAGTGCCGTGGCCAATTGACAGTGCACCGCCATGGGGATTCTCAATCCTCGCTGGAATGCAGCATGTATTCACGCTTTTCGGTGCGACGACGTTAGTACCGATTCTGTTCGGAAATGCAATGGGTATGACTGATGAACAGAAAGGTCTATTCATTGCAACAGTTTACATGGTAATGGGACTTGCCACTTTAATTCACGTTGATAAGAGAGTCGGTAGCGGACTTCCTATTGTTCAGGGTTCATCTTTCTCATTCATTCCACCACTTATGGCAGTATTTGCCAGCGTAAAAAAACAAGGTGGCGGTGTAACTCAAATGATGCAAACAATGGGTGGTGCGTTGATTTACGGTGGTATTTATGAATTGGTTGTCGGTTATTCAGGCCTTATCGGTTTGTTAAAGAGAGTCCTTACTCCTGTTGCAATTGGTCCGACAATTATGCTCATTGGTTTCGGTCTTGCCGGTGTCGCCGTAAGTAATGCAGGTACTAACTGGTATTTATCATTGCTTGTAGTTGCCTTGATTTTCTATTTCTCGCTTATTTCCAGGAACAAAAAACTTAATGTATTCTCAGTTTTGCTTTCTGTAGTTATTGTTTACTCAATAGCTCTTATTCTTTCTCTTGCGCATGTCTTCCCGGCCAACAGCCCTTCTTATGTCCATATAGAATCCGTTGCTAAAGCAAGATGGATTGTTTGGCCAACATTGTTCAGATACGGAACGGGTTCGTGGGCACAAAGAGCAGCACAAACATTAAAATTTAACACACTTGCATTTACAGGAATTCTTGCAGCTTACACTGCGTCCATGATTGAGTCGGTTGGCGATTACTACAGTGTTTGCTATGCATCAGGTGCTCCTGAGCCTTCTGAACATGTGATCAACTGGGGAATTGGTTCAGAAGGTCTTGGTTGTATTATTTCAGGTATGATGGGTGGTGTAGGAAGTACAAGCTACACTGAAAACATTGGAGTTATTGCACTTACAGGTGTTGCGGCAAACCGTGTAATTAGATCCGGTGCCGTAGTGTTAATAATCATGGGATTCTTCTGGAAGTTCGGAACTCTTATCGCAACAATTCCGCAACCTGTTATCGGAGGTGCATATATTGCACTGTTCGGTATTATCGGTGGATTAGGAATTCAAGTTCTTTCCCGTGCAGATCTTTCATCCATGAGAAATATTATGATTATTGCATTTGCATTCCTTATGGGTCTTGGCCTTCCTGGTTGGGCAAAAGCTCATCCAGTATCGATTGCACATGCTCAGTGGCTTGCCGATATCTTGAACGGAATCCTTGAGACGGGTATGGCAGTTGGTGGACTTTCAGCTGCTATACTTGACAACATCATCCCTGGCACTGATGCAGAAAGAGGTATTAATGTAAAAGCGGAGAATCATCCGAGATAATTTGATTGAAATGTTACTCTCAGAGGAGGGCATATGCCCTCCTTTTTTATTTTTTAATATCGATTTTTGTGATATAATTTTCACAAAAAGAATGAGGTGGTTCTATGCGTAAATATTTGACAATTTTGATTATTGTTTTGCTTGCTTTAATGCTTTTGCCTTCTAAAAATTTGGATGCAGCTGACAGCAGGACGGTACTAATAGGTAAATTACCTTATGCAATTACTTCTACTTTTTCTTCGAATAACCTTCTGCTTGTTGGAACTACAAATGGCTTTTTTATATCTGAGGATTACGGAAAACATTTCTATGAAAGAGATAACGGTTTGGGGGATTTTTATATAACGGGAGTTATTTATATCGATAAAAAGATATTTCTTGGCACTCAGAATGCCGGTCTCTATATATCAAATGATTTCGGTAAAAGCTGGCAATCACAAATGTCCAAGCTGAATTGTCCCACCATTTCATCGATATCAGTTAAGGATAATGTTATTTACGTAACTTCTTTGTGTACCGGATTTCATTATTCTACGGATTTTGGAAAAACGTGGATTGTTCGTAACGGAGGTTTGCCTACTTTAAGAACTACCGCATTTATAAAAACGCCAGAAGGCCGTTGCTTTTTAGGTACCAATCAATTTGGGCTTTTCTATTCGGATACGCTTGGCGAAACCTGCGTGTGGGATAAATTTTTCTCGCCTTATACGATTACTTCTATTTCGTATGTTAATTCTACGCTTGTTATAGGAACAAATGAAGGAATATTTACCGGGGATATTAGGAACGATCATTTTAAAAAACTTGGCTTTATCGGTGGATCCCCTTATATTGAAAAAGTTTTGAATGTAAATGGTGATGCTATTGTCGCAGTGTCCGGATTTGGATTGTTTGCATCTAATAACGGAAAAGATTTCTATAAATTTGGTTCGGATACATTTTCCGATGTGAGAACCATATCCTTCGACGGTAATAATCTATATGTGGGAACAAACGACGGAGAATTATATAAAATCGATTTGTCTTTACCATATCTGGTTGCTCCGCATAAAGTTACTATGGGAAGTGTTCAAAAAGGAAAATCCCTTTCTGGCGTTATGAGAGTTTTTAACATTGGCAAAGGGACACTGAGCGGAACTGTGAAATCACCGTATTTTATAAAGTTTAGTAAAACAAAGTTTATTCAGAATGAAACATTGGATTTTACGATTGATACTTCAACGCTTTCCGAAGGTGAATATACGGAAATGATTACGCTATCTTCAAACGGAGGTGATAGAAATGCTTATATAAGTTTTGTAGTGCAAAAGCCGTCTTCCGTAATTTTGAAACTTAAGATAGGTTCTAACGTTGCGTTTATAAACGGGCAGTCGTATTATCTTGATGCACCTCCGTTTATAGTTAAATCTGCAGGCAGAACAGTTGTTCCGGTGCGGTTTATTTCAGAGGCGTTCGGAGCCAAAGTTCAATGGGACGGAGCAAGCAGAAAGGTTACCATTAAGAAGGCGCCGACAGAACATCACCCTCCGATACTTATTGAGCTATGGATCGGCGAGAAGTCGGTAAAAGTGAATTTAAAAAACGAAGTTATTGATGTTGCCCCGTTAATTGTTCCTCCAGGAAGGACAATGCTCCCTCTCAGATTTATTGCAGAAGCGTTTGGAAGCTCTGTAAAATGGAATCCTATAACGAGAGAGATTACTATAATTTATACTCCATAGACAGTTTACCATTTTTAATTTCGATTTTGAATTTTTCGATTTTTGCCAATTCTCTATTTTGTATCTGATACGCATGGTAAAGTAGAAAAATCTCTTTTAGGTTTAGTGATATATGCTTGAAACCGATGAGCGATAAATATGGATTTTCAACATCTTTTCCAATCTCAATAATTTCTTTGTTCTCTTTTGCAATCATTACAGTTAGGCTTAATCCCTTGTCAACAAAAAATTTGGCAATATTGTTCACTGTATTCTTTATAGATTTTAATTGGCTAATGCTAAAATCCTCTTTTATATTTATTACACTTGAAATGCCGAATGAGTGAGCAAAATATTTAACTATGTGCAAAAATATTGGTATGTTATAAATTTTTATATCAAAATGTTTTCCGTTTAAAACAATTTCAACGATTTCCAAACTATCTGCACGTATTAATAGATCGACATTTCCGTTTATCGCAATTAACCTCTCAATAAATTCAGCAATATTCATTATATCTTTATTATTGGTCCTGCGTTTGCCACCTCCTTCGGCACACTGGTCTTAAACTTTTCAAAATTCTTGTGGAAATTCCAGGCGAGTTTTTTGGCATATTTATCATATTCTTCTTTGCTAATCCATGTTTCCTGTGGAAATAGGATCTTTCGAGGTATATCGGTATTAGGAATTTCTTGCGGTATCATTAGCCCGAAATAAGGTTCTTTTATAAAATTAATATTTTTAAACCTACCGTCCAGTGCTGCGGAAATCATTCCTCTTGTGTAACGAAGTTTTATTCTTGTGCCTGTTCCGTATGGCCCACCTGTCCACCCCGTATTTATTAAAAATACATCAACATCATGTTTAACGATTCTTTCACCCAACATTTTTGCATATTCTGACGGATGTCTCATCATAAACGGTGCACCGAAACATGCGGAGAATGTAGGAATTGGCTCTATAATGCCCGTTTCAGTTCCTGCAACTTTAGCTGTATAACCGCTTATAAAATAATACATTGCTTGCTCTTTTGTCAGTTTGGATATAGGCGGTAGTACACCGAATGCATCTGCAGATAAAAAGAAAATTGTTGAGGGAATGGGGCCTGTTGCATCCAATTGTGCCCTCGGTATAAATTCGAGAGGAATTGCGGCTCGTGTATTTTCAGTATATTTTTTGTTCTGAAAATCAGGTATGCGTTCATCGTTCACCACTACGTTTTCGAGTAAGGTGCCGAACCTAATACCTTGATAAATTTCGGGATCTTTCTCTGGTGTTATGCCTATAACTTTTGCATAACAACCACCTTCAAGGTTAAAAATACCCCGATCTGTCCATGCATGTTCGTCATCTCCGATTAATATCCGATCAGGATCCGTAGAAAGAGTTGTTTTTCCTGTTCCGGATAGGCCGAAATAGAGAGCGGTTTTTCCGTCTTGCCCCATGTTTGCCGAACAATGCATCGGGAAAATATTTTTTTCAGGAAGCATAAAATTCATAATGGAGAACATTACTTTTTTAACTTCTCCTCCGTACCAACTTCCAACTACAAGAGCAATTTTTCTTTCGAAGTTGAATATGATAGCTACATCACTCCTCGTTCCGTCTAATTTGGGAATGGCTTTGCACCATGGGACGGCTATCAGTGTGAAATCAGGATTTTCCCATATGGAAGGATTCTTACCTCTACCGGAAACAAACATGTTTTCTGATAAAAGTGCGGTTGTTGCAAGGTCCGTAATTACTCTTAACGAAAGGGAATTTTGGGGATCGTGTCCGACAAATCCGTCATAAACGTATATATTTTTTCCTTGCAAATAGGATGTGGCTCTTATAAGAAGATTATCAAACACTTTTTCACTTATAGGCATGTTTATATCATTCCAATCCACTTTGTTATGAATGGACGGTTGATCCACAATAAACCTGTCTTTTGGTGAACGTCCCGTATTTTTTCCTGTAATAACATTGATTGCACCTAGGTTTGTAAGAATGCCTTCTCCGTGTTTTACGGCGTTCTCGACAAGTGCTGTTCTGTTTAGATTGTGATAAATGTTCTTAACGTTGATAATACCGTATTTTTCAAGATTAGGTTTATTCATTTTCGTATTCTCCTTTCTTATTCATTTGCCAACTGAATTGTAGTTCAATCATTTTTTTTGTCAATTATCTCGTGATAAAAAATGCAATTTTGATTTGCAAAAATTCGTTTTTCCTTTACAATATAAAAAAGAATTTTGATGTAAGTGGGAATGAATTTTGCCCACTTTTTATTTTAATAGGAGCTTAATTATGAAAAGAATAGAAGAGATAATTGAAAAAAGTGCAATGAAGTTTGGCTTGATTGTTGTAGAGAGTACTATCAAAAATGACAGTATAGAGGCGATTCTCTACAGTAAGACGAGAAATGTTAATATTGGCGATTTGGAAAATGTAACGAGGGAAATTCAGAGCGAACTTGCCGAAATCGGATTGGATAACGTGTATTCGGTGAGCCTTGCTTCGCCAGGATTGGATAGAATTTTAAAGACGGAGAAGGAGCTGCAAATTTTTAGCGATAGATTGGTTAAAGTGTCTTATTTCGAAGACGATAAACTTGTTGTTAAAACCGGAAAGTTATTAAAGGCAGAAAACGGTTCTATAACGTTGGAAAGCGAGGATGGTGAGCAGGAGAAG
>JALSNB010000262.1 GCA_026987225.1 Caldisericaceae bacterium | reverse complement strand
GCACTAATCACTTTAATTATTGGATTTCCCGGAGCCTACATCATTTCGCACTTTAACTTCAGAGGTAAAAAGTTTTTATTATCGCTTACAACCGTTCCGTTTGTATTACCTTCCGTTCTTGTTGCGCTGGGCTTTATAATTATTTTCGGCCGCAACGGTATTATAAATAGAGTCCTTTTAAACTTGTTTCGCATGAACCATTCCGTTAACCTTCTTTATTCTTTTGCAGGAATTATACTTGTTCATGCATTTTACAATTTTCCTGTGGTTGTCCGGCTTGTTGGCGCAAGCTGGGAAGGAATCTCGGATAAGTATGCGTATGCCGCAGAAACTCTCGGTGCGAATAAATTTAAAGTATTTAGCAATGTTACGTTACCTATGCTCCTTCCTGCGATAGTATCCGCCTTTTCACTCGTGTTTATCTTCTGCTTTTTAAGCTTCGTCATTATACTTGTTATAGGTGGTGCTCGCTTTGCCACGATAGAGGTTTCAATATACACGTATTACAACGTATTTTCCGACTTTAGAAGCGGTAGCGCGCTTGCTCTTTTCCAAACGATTTTTTCCCTGATATTTATCTACGTATATATAAAAAGCGGAGAAAAAGTGCGGCAAGGCATACTTCAGAGAGTGCAGAAAAATAAAAAAAGCCTTTTTGAAAGCAAAAACACATTTTACCTTTCTGCAATTTACCTGATTTTTATCCTACTTCTGATAATTCTTCCGCTTTTTGTTATATTTTTCAATGCTTTTATTGTGAAGGGCGGCGGTTTCTCGCTTGCCAATTTTAAAAAACTATTTAGTAATAGTTATAACTATATTACCGGTGTAACTCCATTTCACGTAATACTCAACAGTGTTGTTTTTGCCATTTACACGATGCTTTTTTCAAATGTTATCGCTCTATTTTCTGCGTACGGTATTAAGAATATAAAAAAGGGAAAAGGTTTTTTGACCTCTCTTTTTATGCTTCCTCTTGCCGTATCTCCAATTACCATTGCACTTTCGTTTCTTATTTCCTTTCAAGGGGCAAGGTTTATTTTAAATAGCTGGATTATTATTGTCGTTGCTCATACGCTTATTGCCTTTCCGTTTGCTCTCAGGACGTTCCTCCCCGTTCTTGAAAGCACCTCCGAGTCGTTTGTTTACGCTGCGGAAAGTCTCGGACTTAACAGATTCAAAACGTTTTTTCATGTGGACTTGAATCTTTTGAAAGCGCCTATCGTTGCTTCCGCAGTATTTTCTTTTGCTATTTCCGTTGGAGAATTCGGTGCAACATACATGCTTTACAAAGTAAAATACACGACTATGCCTATTGCTCTTTACAGGTTTTTGGCAGGCAGGCATTTTGCCGTTGCATCGGCAATGGGAACTTTACTCGCCCTTGTAAGCTTCATTGCCTTTATATTTATTGACAGATTGAAGAATGAGGAGGTAGGATTTTGATCAAGCTGAAACTCGAACATGTGAAGAAGAAGTTTGGAAAATTCGAACTACATGTGGATTTTTCTGTTTACGAAAATGAATTTGTTTCTATTCTCGGGCCGTCCGGTTCCGGAAAGACCACAACTCTTCATATCATTGCCGGATTTGTCAAGCTAGACAGCGGAAAAGTTATTAAAAGCGGTTCCGATATAACAAACCTCCCCGTAAACAAAAGAAATATAGGAATAGTGTTTCAGGATTATGCCCTTTTCCCTTATCTCAACGTATATGGCAATATTGCTTTCGGACTGAAGGTGAAACATCTTCCGAAAGAGAAAATACGAAAATCGGTATTTGAAATTTCTGAAAAAATGAATATTTCAGGTATTTTAAACAAATATCCAGATCAAATTTCCGGCGGTGAAAAGCAGCGTGTTGCATTGGCACGGGCTATGGTTGTTAATCCGGATGTTCTATTGATGGACGA
>JALSNB010000261.1 GCA_026987225.1 Caldisericaceae bacterium | reverse complement strand
TAGAGCCGCAGGCTGCGAAAAGAACGGAGAGCAACCCGGACGGCACGTTAATATTCGTAACCGCAATCACGCCGACACCTGCGGGTGAAGGAAAAACCACAACAACCATAGGGCTGTCCGATGCCCTAAACGATCTCGGAAAAAAGGCAATGGCGGTAATAAGGGAACCGTCACTCGGCCCGGTTTTCGGAGTAAAAGGCGGTGCTGCAGGCGGAGGATACGCACAGGTTGTCCCTATGGAAGAGATAAACCTTCAGTTTACAGGCGACATTCCGGCAGTAGGCATTGCAAACAACCTGCTTGCCGCACTGATCGACAACCACATTCAGCACGGAAATCAACTCGGAATCGACGTGAGGAGAATTTCGTGGCGGCGCGCAGTGGACATGAACGACAGGGCATTAAGGCAGGTAATTGTCGCACTGGGCGGAACGGGAAACGGCTACCCGAGAGAAACGGGATTTGACATTACCGCAGCATCCGAGATTATGGCAATTCTCGGAATGGCAAAAGACATCGAAGATTTGAAAGAGAGAATGAGCAGAATCATTATAGGTTATACGAGAAAGAGAGAACCGATCACGGCAAAAGACCTCAAAGCCGTCGGAGCGATGGCAATAGTAATGAGAAACGCCATAAAACCGAATTTGGTTCAAACGCTCGAAAACCATCCCGTATTCATACACGGCGGCCCGTTTGCAAACATAGCGCACGGAGCAAGCACGATTTCATCAATAAAACTCGCGTTGAAACTTGCCGATTACGTAATTACCGAAGGCGGCTTCGCATCGGATCTCGGAGGAGAAAAATTCATGGATATCGTAAGCAGAGTCGGCAAATTCCGTCCGTCCGTCGTCGTGCTTGTTGCAACGGTAAGGGCGCTTAAAATGCACGGAGGGCTGGCAAAAGATCAGCTGAAAGAAGAAAACATAGACGCATTGAAAAAAGGGCTTGGCAATCTCGGCAAACACATTGAAAATATGCAATCGTTCGGGCTTCCGGTTGTCGTTGCGTTAAACAAGTTCGTAACGGATACGGATGCGGAAATCAAACTCGTAGAAGAGTTTGCAAAGGAAAAAGGCGCACGGTTCGCACTGTCCGAAGTATGGGAAAAAGGCGGAGAAGGAGGAAAGGCACTTGCAGAAGAAGTGCTCAAAGCGGCAAGTGAGGACAAAAACAACTTCCGTTTCCTCTACGAACTGAACGAGTCGATAGAAGACAAAATATACAAGATTGCAACGAAAATGTACGGAGCAAAAGGCGTGGTTTATACGGACAGCGCAAAGAAAGACTTGAAACTCATAAAAAAGATCGGATACGAAAATCTGCCGATCTGCATGGCAAAAACACAGCTCTCTCTTTCCGATAATCCGAAACTCATCGGCAGGCCGGAAAACTTCGAAATCACAATAAGGGAAGTGAGGCTTTCGGCAGGCGCGGGATTCATAGTTCCGATTGCGGGCAGCATAATGACGATGCCCGGCCTTCCTAAGCATCCTGCCGCAGAGAACATGGACATTTCTGGAGACGGTAAAATCAGCGGACTGTTTTAATGTATCTGGAAAAAATATCGATATACGGATTTAAAACGTTCAGGAAAGATACGGAGATACTGCTTTCCCCGAAGATTACCTGCATCGTGGGGCCGAACGGCTCGGGAAAAAGCAACATAGTCGACGGAATACGATGGGCGCTGGGAGAACAGCGCCTTTCCCTTTTGCGTGCGTCAAACGCAACGGATCTCATATTCTCCGGCTCTGCATTCAAGAAACCGCTGAACGTTGCATCCGTAAAACTCGTATTTAATAACGAAGACAGGACGTTTCCACATGTAAACACCCCGCGCGTGATAGTGGAAAGAAGGATATACCGCTCCAAGGAATCGGGCTATTTTGTAAACAACAACCCGATGC
>JALSNB010000260.1 GCA_026987225.1 Caldisericaceae bacterium | reverse complement strand
CGGTACGTTCATACAATAATATAGGAAACAAACCGGTTGTTATAGAAATTAAGGATATGCCAACCGGAAAAACATTTTACATCAGAATTTCGGCTACCGGGAAAATATCGATGTACGGACAGCCTCGACCGTATTAAACAAACCTGAAAAGCAAATAAAAAAGTAAGGAGAATGCGAACATAAAACCGATGTTTTTAAGGAGAAGCGGGTAAACTTTGTCAAACTTCGCATTAAAATATTCAACGGTAAGTGAGAGGCATAGATGAGTCGGAGTGAACATCAGCGCAGTCCAGCCACCTAAAAAAGCGATAAAAAGAGCATAAGGATTAAAATTGGGAGTTTTTAAAAGAGGCAAAAGCAAGGGATAGGAAACACCGATTGTTGCCGATGCCGCACCGCTCATAAGGCTTACGACAAAGGGTAGTGAAAACAGAATAACGAATGACGGAACATTTTTGCTTTTCATAAAAAGGTAAACGCCGTTTATCACTCCTGTAGATTTCACAATATACTTTAAAAAGAAAATAGCAAACATCAGAAAAGAAAGTTTTATCAACAGCTTATAATTAAATGCTTTTAAGAGAGATTTAAACTTCACTTTCTTCACTAAAACAATATATAAGATTCCGATAATTCCGGAAAGTATTATGGAAAAATGAAAAACAAGAATAAGAAGAATTACAATAAGTATCGGCATTAAGCTGAGAGTCATTTCGTAAAGCACTTTCGGAGATTTATCGAGTTCTTTTTTACCGCTTGATCGAATGAGCGGCAAAAGAAAAAATACGCCGGAAAGAAACATAAGAAGCGTGAAAGGCCATTGAACGGCAATAATCCTTATTATAGAAACACCCAATATTGAAGAAGCAAGTATCATTTCCGGGTAAAGCGGAGATGTTGGCTCCCATATATGCCTAAACCAAAAATTGACAACGGTTTTTTCCGCACTGCCAAGTTCAATATCACTACTGCCTCGCTCCACAAGAGGTGCGGATACGAGCGCACCGCCGGGCATTGGCAAAGCACCTATAATAAAAGCAAAAAGAGGAACAAACACCTTTGGTGAAAGGTATTTCGAAAAGCTGTTTACAATATCGTCAAGAAAAGTAGAAATTTTCAGTAAATCGGCAAAATACGTAATAATGATTACAATCAAAATAATCCTTATCGCCTGTTTATCGATAATCGTAAAATACATGGCTCTTAAAAAAGCTGTAAAAGTAAAACGCTTCAGAACAAGAATCAGCACGGCCGAACTAAAAATTGAGATACCTATATTCACCTTAAATTCGACAAGCGCTCCCAGAATAGCTAACGCACACAAAAGAATCACCATATCATGCATGAAAATATTATACGGAAAATCCTATTTGTAAAAACTTTCAGAAGGGTATTTTTAATGTATAATTTAATCATGTTAAGGTTCGAGGAGATTTTACCGAAAGTAGAAAAAATCGTAAAAGAAAAAAGCGCTTCCGTGAAACTAAAGGAAGAAATCATAGAGGAAGCGATAAATATTTTAGAAGATATTGCTCCGCATGACTTTGACGGAATTAATTTTGCAAATTTTCCTTACTTTATCGCTGATCCTGTAGAAAAACCTACGGCAAAAATAAAAACGGATACACATATAGAGGAATACATAGCGATTGCAACGGACGGTTCGGAAATTCCAATAGACACGGATTTTATTGTTCCGTATTACGTGATAAATACGGGAACCGTGGTAATCGGTTATCTGAAAAAACCGAAAAAATCGTTCTTCCACGTTAGTTCCATACCGGAAATATACTACAAAGACGACGAATTATACGAAACGATAGGCGGCAAAAAGTTCCTTGTAAAAGGAGAACTCTTGGAATCGAAAATGCTCCTTGAGGAAAGTATTCAGCTTGAGAGAGCGGTAAACAAATACATC
>JALSNB010000259.1 GCA_026987225.1 Caldisericaceae bacterium | reverse complement strand
ACAAGAAAAGGCGTAAACCCTAAAACAGGAAAACCGATTAACATTCCTGCAACAAAAGTTCCCTTCTTTAAACCCGGAAAAGGGCTAAGGGAAAAAGTAAAGTAAAATTTAAGGGAGTTTTATTAAAATGCCCCGCAATGTGCGGGGCATTTTTTATACTTCTTTAATGAGAATATTTCCGATAATATCCGCTGCTTCCGAAATTCTATCTCCTGCGTTGCTAATGTGTCTGTAAACTTCACGCATTTTGAATATATAGTGAAAGTCATCGTTTTCAAAAAGATTTGCAAGTGCTTCGTGGTATGTTTCCTCTATTTCGTTTTCTATAACTTTTGCAGCAATTACGTTATTGTTGGAGAGTTGTTTATCACCAAACAGATTTTCTACTGCATAGTTCAGATGGCTTACGCCTCTTGAAAGTTTTTCGATCATTTTTCGCAGATAGTAATTGGGGAACAATTTGTAAACAAGCATTTCTTCAATTGTGTTGAGCGCATAATCAAGAATGTTGTCTATAACGTTGGACAAATTGTATAAGTCCTGTCTGTCGAGTGGTGTAATAAGGCTCTTATTGAGTTCGTTTACTAATTTCCTTCTTGCTTTGTCGCCTTCTTCTTCTATTTTTTTGATTTGAATTCTCAAATTGTGCCTTAGGATTTCTGCATTCTGGACATCTTTTCCTATGCCCATAAATTCGTTTAAAACATTTGTTCCTTCAATGGTTAATTTTGCCTGTTCTTTTATGAGGTTTTGAAATGAATCAGGCTTTTTGAATATCGATTCCCACATTTTCATATTTCATCAGCTCCTTTATTTAATTATTGCTTGCAAAACGAACGTATAGCAAAAAGATAAAAGTATGGACATCGGAATTGTAACAACCCATGTTAAAACAAGGTTTTTTACAACATTCCATTTTACCGAATAAGGCTTTTCCGCATATCCCACTCCGACAAGCCCCATGTTCAGTGTTTCCGTACTGCTTATCGGAAGCCCGATTTTTGCGAAGTAGAGCACTGTTGTGGAAGTAATAAACTGTGTTAAAAAGGTTTGTTTCGGTTTACTCTTCATTATTCTGAAACCTGCTGTGGTTGCGGAATTTCCCCCGAACAGAATCGTGCCTATTATGAATACAAGTGCAAGCCCGAATACAATAAACGGATCTTTAGCGTTCGGACTAATCGGGGAATGAGTTATAAGTGCAGCCATGTAAACTAAGCTCAGAGTCTTTTCGGCATCGTTTGAGCCGTACCCGAGAACAAGGAAAATCGAAGTCAGAATTTGCAAAATTCGGAATATTATTGATACTTTCGGGGTTGCTTTTGAGCGGAACAGTATGAAATTCGTTATTTTCAAAAACAGGTATCCGAGAACAAAACTTATCAGTATTGCAACGATTAATCCTCCGAATACTTTGTAAACTTCGATAACATGCAGTTTGTGCGAGTATCTGCTTGCAAGTGCGCTGCCTACGAGTGCCCCGACGAATGTGTAAGATATACTGACGGGGTATTTTATCTTTTGTGCTATTACTACCCATGTCATTGTGGCAAGTAAGGTTCCGTACAGCATTGCAAGTGTCATGTCCTGTGTGGGGAATATTTTTGTGCCAAGAGTTTTTACAACGGCCGTTCCGAAGATAAAAGGTGCACCGAAAAGGGAAAGAAAAAGAATAATTAGTGCAACTACCGGATTAATAAATCCGGAGGAGATGATGGAGCCGAATAAAACTCCGCCATCATTCGCACCCATTATCAGTTGAAATATTAAAGCAAAACCAACAAATACCCAAAAACTTAACGTTGCTCCGTGTACCATAGGTTTTTTATCTTATCATTTTTTCCGTTTGAGTCAAGTATTTAAATAATTACTTCTCAAGGAATTTTTGTTCCGGAATACGTAAATTTTCCTTTGAATAA
>JALSNB010000258.1 GCA_026987225.1 Caldisericaceae bacterium | reverse complement strand
CAGAAAAATCACGTCAAATTTATCCATTTTCAATTTACCTCCTATCCGTTTTTTAAAAGTATAGCACAAAGGTATTTTTATTTAATCACTTTTTTCGTATAATTTCCCAATGAGTAAAGAGACAAAATCAATCATAATTGTAAGTATAGGAACGGCAATATGGGGCGGAACATTTCCGCTCGTTAAGTTCTTGCTGAACTACGTAAGCGCCGACATGATAGTTGCGTACCGCTTCTTATTCTCCGCCATTTTTGCACTTCCGCTCTTTGTTATCGGCCTGAAGAAAAATAAAAAATCTCTGCTAAAACTACTGCTTCTCAGCATCATACTTTACGCTGCGTACCTTACGCAAACGGAAGGAATGAAATTTACAACCTCGTCAAAAAGCGGATTTATAACAGGCCTTTACGTTGTGTTCACGCCGATCGTTGCAGTAATTATGATAAAAGAAAAACCGCCCTTCAAACTAATTCTATCACTCATTATTTCACTGATCGGGCTTGCACTTCTCTCGGGCATTACATTTAACAATTTTTCTTTAAACAAAGGCGATTTGCTTATTGTCCTCTGCGCGCTGCTCTGGGCATTCCAAATCGTTCTGACAAATATCTACGCTAAAAACACGGATGCAAATTTCATAACCGCAGCACAGATGGTTATTGTTTTCCTGCTGTCTTTGCCTCTTTCGGAGCGCAGCCTGTTTATGCCGCATCCACTGATTGTATGGCTCGGGCTTGCATTTCTTGGCATATTTGCAGGATACCTTGCGATACTTGCGGAAACTTACAGTTTGAAGTATATCGATCCTGACAGAGCGGCAATAATATTTACGCTTGAGCCCGTATTTGCAGGCCTTGCATCATTCGTATTTTTAGGGGAGACGCTTACACGGAAAGGGATAGTAGGCGCAGTTTTCATACTCGTCTCCATGTGGATTGCAATTTCCGCAAAACCTCAAACCGAATAGGCAAAAAACGGGACGAGCATTTCGTTTTCGGAGAGCCCGCCATGTTTTCCGATCAGATTAATTTCCTCCTGCGGAGAGAGATACGCATAATTTTTGTCGTCCTCGATTAAGAATACAAAATCGCCTACCCTATCCGTAAATTCTCTGCCTTTTCCGAACAGATTCAGCTCGAACGCCTCTCTATTGGTAAGCACGGAAATGTTTTCCAAAGTTTTAAAAAGTTCTTTGTTAACATTTCCACGCGTATAAACGTAAGGTGCCCTGAGATCCGAAACAGGCAGCATGATTTTGTCTGCAATCTCTTTGTAAGAGGAAAGGTCAACGGTTCTTCCGGACGGAGAATTTATCTGCCCGTGATCTGATATAACAATAAACAACGAATTTTTCGGAAGGATTTTTAAAATACCGTCTATCATTTTGTCCAAAAGTATTACTTCGTTTAAAACCTCTTTGGAATACGGGCCGTACCTGTGCGACAAACCGTCTATTCCCCACCAATATGCATTGATATAAACGGGAGGCTCCTCGTTCAAAAGTTCCGAAACATGGGCAAACATATCAGACATCGTAAGGTAAGGTACTTCTTTAAAGCCTCGGTAAATTGCCTTTTCGAAATGCGAGTTTAGATAGTCAATGCGCGTTACAACATAGGAGTTAACGTGCAAATCGGAAAGTTTTTCGGCAACGGTTTTTTTAGGCATATACCAATCTACATCGATTTTTATTTTGCAACGCTCCGTGTTTGCAGGTTTACCGAAAAGGCTGTTAATAAGATAGCCGTACTTTTTAGAATAAAACCTGTATCCCAAAAGTCCGTGCTCTGACGGCGTAAGCCCGCTGGTTACGGAAGGAAGTGCAACGGCCGTTGTAGAAGGAAAAACAGATGTAAGTGCAGCAAACATGCCTTTTTCTTTCAGTTTGTTAAATGCAGGAAGTTCCGTTTTATCCATAATGGAAGAAATCA
>JALSNB010000257.1 GCA_026987225.1 Caldisericaceae bacterium | reverse complement strand
AAATGGGTAAAATAGAGAAGCCCCCTGGGGGATGGGGGCATATTCTTTGATCTTTTTAAAAAGGAGGAAGAAATGAAAGTTTTTAAGCTTTCACAGGTCTTTGCGCAAGACCAAAGCATATTATATGTAAATCCGTTTTTCTGTCAATAGTTTTTTGTAGCATTTTCGAAATCTTCGTAAAATTTGTCAACAATCTTTTTTACGACTGCTTTGTCACTTACTATTATCCCGACTTCTCTGTTTTTGTCTAATGATGTTTCCGAGAAATTAATCGATCCTACATATGCAGTGCTTCTGTCAACAACTATCACTTTGGCATGAACAAACGGCGAGGAAAGGTATTTTACCTGCACTCCGTTCAGGGATAAGTATTTTCCGGAATCACCGTTTGCAGGTATAAAGGCAGGGGATGCAAGGATTACGTTCACGCCTACACCGTCTTTTGCTTTTTTAATCAGTAGATTTTCTATGTCGTTATCTTCCATTTCTTCTGCATACACAATAATACTTGTATTTGCGCCGTTTATGAGTTTCTCTAATTTTTTTCTGGAATTTTCAGGGCTTACGAGTAGTGCGTCGTTTTGAGTATGATACGGTTTTCTTTCCCAGTCCGATTGGAATATTTCTTCAAGATCTTCTACTTCTTTCGGCGAATTTGTTATAATACCGAATTCTCTGTTCTTTGTAAAAGAACTTTTAGTGAGGTTCATTGTCAGTATATACCCTGTCCGTCCGTCGATTACCAAAAATTTGGAGTGTGTAAAATCATACGCCCTGTTTGACCATTCCGTTTTTATGCCGTAGTGTGAAAGTTTGTCTTTTATTTCTTTATTTGCTCCGTAGCCTTTGTAAGGATGCTCTTCCAATATGACTCTTACGTTAACTCCTCTTTTTTCCGCATCAATCAACGATTGCACGACAAATTTATCGGAAAGAAGATATACCTCGAGGTCTATGCTTTTTTGGGCATTTTTTATCCCGTCTACAATGGGATAGTCGTTCTGATCGGGTTCCACTATGAGAGTTGCGCTGTTTATACCCTCCGGATAGTGGCGCGGTGTGTAAAAAAGCGTGGAATTGGGAAATAGTATTCCGTAAACAATAAATGCAATGACAAGTAAAAATGTAAGGAACAAATTAAAAGTAGCACTTTTTCTTATATTTGCCATATATTTCTCCTTTTGCTTTTTTCTTTATTATAATAGAAAACTGCTTTTGATTATAGGTGGTTTCTGATAAAATGAACGGGGTGATCGAAATGGGTAAAATGTATAAAATCAAAATAAAGGTTGTAGAGATACGTGGCAATGGGAAATGTGCGGCAGGGCTTAAAGTCGGCGACGAATTTGAAATAGACAAAAACGGACAGCCCGTTCCCGTGAATTTTTGCGGATGGGCATTTAATGCAATGTGGCCTTTCATTACTCCGCTTCGGTACGGAGGAACTTTGCCGTGGGAAAAAGATCCTAATCGTGCGTTTGTTTCCTGCCCAGATCCCGATAGCACCGTTGTTTTTGAAATTATTCGTGAGGAGGACAAGGAGGATTATAAAGACTTGCCCGCATTTTAATAATGGATAAAGAAAAAGTAAAAATAGAAAATTTGGTAGTAGAACTTTTTATTTTGCTGGCCCTTGTAGGCTTTGCATATTTATTTTATAGACGTGAATCTTTATCCGGAAGCGTGATTGCAAATCTTTCCGTGAGAAATTTGCCGTTTTACACTTTCCGCTCTCTTTTGAGAATGACTCTTGCATATATATTTTCTTTGTTGTTTGCAATTGCCTACGGTTTTGCCGCTGCAACGAGCAAAAGAAGAGAAGCTATTATGCTTCCAGTTTTGGATATATTTCAATCCGTTCCCGTGCTTGGGTTTTTCCCTGCCGCAATTTTCTTTTTTGTCGCTTTGATTCCCAACAAAATGATAGGTGTTGAAGCTGCGTCCATATTTCTTATATTTACTTCTCAGGTTTGGAATATGGCGTTTGGTGTTTACGAAAGCCTTACCACAATTCCGAAGGATTTGAAAGAAGCGTATCACTTTTTCGATCCCAACGAAAGGCTGGCGTTTATCAGACTATATTTGCCTGCTACAATTCCAAAGCTTGTTTACAACAGTATAGTAAGTTGGAGCAACGGGTGGTATTTTCTCGTTGCATGTGAAATATTTGCTGTTGGCAGCGCATCTTACAAACTTCCCGGTATAGGAAGTTTTATAATGGAAACGGCATCAGAATCTAAAATAGGCCTTACACTGTTGGGAATTCTTGTGCTCGTTGTCGTAATTGTTTTCCTTGATCTTTTTATATGGAAGCCGCTCTCTCAGTGGTCGAGAAGATTTAGGTATAGTATTTCTCCGGGTGAAGAGGAAGAAACAGAAGTATGGGATGTCGTAAGTTTGTTCTGGGAATTCGTAGGAAACGTGCTTCGTAAGATGAGAAAGCCTTTCGTGAACGAAGATAGAAAGCCTTTAAATTTTACGCTTTTCTTTAGGAAAAAATGGTTCAAAGGCGTTATTTATTTTTTAAACAAAGTTTTGCTTGCCTTGATTGCTGTTTTGTTTGCACTGCTTGTTTATAAAATTATTATAGCCGTTCCGGTATTTGTTAAAACGTTGAGTTTCGGAGATATAGCACTTTCTTTAAAAGCAATTTTATTTTCTTTTTTCCGCTTACTCGTTGCGTATCTCATTTCCCTTGCTTGGACTATTCCGGTTGCCGTATATCTTTTTTATCACCAAAAAAGCGCGCGGGTTATTTCTCCGATTTTACAGGTTTTCGCATCAATTCCGGCTGTATCCTTATTTCCTCTGATACTGTATTACTTTATACGTTTTCCGCACGGTTTGGATATTACGGCCGTCCTTTTGATCCTTACCGGAATGCAGTGGTATGTTTTGTTTAATGTATATGGCGGGCTTAAAGCAATTCCGAACGATCTTAAAGAAGTCGTAGATTCGTTCGGTTTAAAGAAACTCCTGAAATTTAAAAGGTTGCTTTTGCCTGCGTCTCTTCCGTCGCTTATGACCGGAACGATTACTGCATGGGGTGGCGGTTGGAACGCCCTTATCATTGCGGAATATATTACTCTGAAAGGAAAAACGTATTCGGTACTGGGAATTGGAAGCCTACTTGACAAGTCTCTTGCAAGCGGCAATCAAAGCCTGTTCGTCGTGTCCCTTTCTCTTATGGTTCTTACGATTTTCCTTATAAACCATTTTGTTTACCGCCCTCTTTATGATAGAATTGCAGAAAGATTTAATATGGAGGGATAATTGGCGCTTTTAGAATTAAAAGATATTGTTCAGCTGTTTCCTTTAAAAAATAAAGAAGTTGTTGTGCTTGATCATATTAACCTTGCGGTTAATGAAGGAGAATTTGTTGCGCTTGTCGGCCCGTCAGGTTGCGGAAAAAGCACACTGCTTAGAATTATTGCCGGCCTTGTCAAACCGAGTGAGGGTGCGGTGTTATTTAGAAATAAAAAAATTTCTGGAATAAATCTCAATGTAAGTATAGTCTTTCAGACATTCGGACTCCTCCCGTGGCTTGATGTTACGGAGAATATTACCCTCGGACTTGAGGCTCGCGGTATCTCTTTAAAAGAAAGGCTCAGGAAAGCCTTTAAGTATATCGATCTTGTCGGACTTGAAGGATTTGAAGAAGCATATCCTCGTGAACTTTCCGGAGGAATGAAACAGAGAGTCGGTATTGCAAGGGCCCTTGTTATGGAACCTGAACTTTTGCTTATGGATGAGCCTTTTTCGGCGCTTGATGCGTTTACCGCTCAGAACTTGAGAGAGGAGATTTTGCGTCTCTGGGGCTCGGGGCGTTTATCACTGAAATCCATTATAATGGTTACTCATAATATAGAAGAGGCAATTTATCTTGCAGACAGAGTGGTTGTTCTTTCCACGCATCCCGGAAAGATAATCGGAGATATAAAAATAGGTTTGAACCGGCCAAGAGATAGAGACAGCGTTGAATTTACGGAACTTTATGATAAAATATATTCGATGGTCGTTACGGCCAAATTATGAAGAGGAGGTGAACCCTGTAAGGGAAAGCTAATGGATGATGTATCACCGTTGCCTGATGTGGAAATTGGAGAAATTATTGGAATGCTCGAGTATCTTAATGATGAGGGCGGAAGAACGGACATTTATGAAATTGCCGATGATCTGAATCTTGAAATTGACGATCTTGTGCCAATCATTAAGGCAGCAGAGATGCTTGGTTTTGTTAAGGTCGAAAAGGGAGACTTGATCCTTCTCGACCTTGGAAAAGAATTGATAAACGGGGATGAAAATAGAAGAAAAATTATCTTCAAAGAATCCCTTAAAAAATTACCGGCTTTCAAAAAACTCATAAATATTTTGTTGGAAAATCCGGAACATTCTATTGATAAGAGCGATCTTTTGGAACTTTTGTCTCAAGAAATGCCTAATGACGAGGCGAAAGTAACATTAAAAGGCCTTATAAATTTCGGGCGTTATGCGGAACTAATCGGTTATAACCCGGAAGATAAAGAAGTTTATCTTGATAAGCTCACCGAGGAGGAAGATAATGGTTGAGAATACTTTTGTTATGATTAAACCCGACGGCGTAAGGAGAAAACTCATAGGCGAGGTTATAAAACGCTTTGAAATGAAGGGTTTAGATATCAAAGAAATGAGAATGCAAGTTTTAAGCAGAGAAGAAGCGGAAAAACTCTATGAAATGCACAAAGGAAAGGATTTCTTTGAAAAACTCATTTCATACACGATATCCGGCCCTGTTGTGCTTATGAAGCTTGAAGGAGAGGAAGCGGTAATGAACTCCAGAATTATTGTCGGAGAAACGCATCCGGAGAACAGGCATGCAGGCTCTATTAGGGGCGACTTTTCTCTTTTTCTTACGGAAAATGTAGTTCACGCTTCTTCGTCCAAAGAGGATGCAAAAAGGGAGCTGAGTTTGTTTTTTGATTAGTTTGAAATTTTTTGATAATGTCCTAAAATGAGATGGGGTGATAATATGAAAAAGTTTGCTCTGGGTGTGGTTATTGTTGTGTTAATCGTCTCTATTAGCGCTGTGGCGCTCGCATCTTTTACTGATACTAAAATACAGGTTTCTTTTAGAGACATCAAAGTAGTATTGAACGGAGATACGATTAAAACCGCATTTGAACCGTTTATTTATAACGGGCATGTTTACGTTTCCCTGAAGGATATTGCAAATATTTTTAATGTTCCGGTAAGTTGGGATAGTGAAAATAATGCGGTGGTTTTAGGTACCCCCGAAAAGATTTATTACAAGCTATCCGAAATTCCATTCATGAAGGAAAAATTGGAAGAACAGGAAGATGGTTCCTTTATCAATGTGGGTTCTTCCTATAACGAAGTTCTTTCCGGCATTCGTTTTGCAACGATAAAAGGAAAAGTTTTTAAAGACTCGCTCCTGTTTGCCGGTATGCAGGAAGAATATTTCAAGTTCAATTTGAATGGTAAATTTACAACTTTTACGTTTATAGCCGGCGCAACAGACGATTCGCTTGTAGCAAACAAGGACGATTATGCCGTAATAAAAATTTACGGAGATTCAAAACTTTTATATACGTCACCTCATTTGAAGGTTGGCTCCGATGCCGTATTTACAAGTATTCCCGTGAAAGGTGTTAATGTTTTGACGATCGATAAAGAATTACACGGAGACTCCATAGTAAAAGTTGCCATTGTAAATGGAGAACTCAAAATGGTAAAAAATGAGCCTTGATATTTTTAAATACGATTTTAATAAAGGAGACGATTTTTTAGTAGACCCGATTGAAGAGCATACTAATTATACCGTATTAAAGCTTTCATATAAAAGTCCCATAGAAACAATATACGACGAGAATAACAACGTTATTTCATATGTCTACAAACCCAAAAAAGAATGCAGGCGTGTGATTGTATTTCTTCATTATTTGTTTGAAAAAGTTCGTTTGACTCAAAGAATTTTATCACTTTACTTCGTTGCACATGGGTTTTGCGCAGTTGAGTTTACGCTTCCTTACCACCTTGAGCGTACGCCTGAAGGATACAGCTCGGGCGAACTTTTCTTAACGGAAAATCCAAAGCAGAACTTTGAAGCGTACAGACAGGCCGTTATAGATCTCAGGGTATTGGCGGATTTCTTAAATTTTAAAGGCATTGATAAGATAGGTATAGCAGGTATAAGCATAGGGGCTCTTGTTCTTAACACGTTAATGGGAGTTGACAATCGTTTCAAAGCAGGAGTTTCAATAGCTGGTGGTGGCGGACTTCACTATATTGTTTCTAAAGGAATTAAAAAACCATCTGTAAAAAGGGCTTATTTTGGACATTATTCGGACGATCCTGAGACGGTTTTTAAAAAAGTGGATGCCGATTTTCATAAGTATCTTAAAGAAGTATGGGAATCAGGAGAGGTAAAAAAACCGCCTGAAGGAGAGGAGTGGTTTTTAATAGATCCGCTAACGTATGCAAAATTTAACTATCCGAGAAACATCATAATGATAAACGGTGCAGTGGACTTTGTAATCCCTAAAAATGCGGTGCTCGAATTCAGGGAGGCAGTGGGAAATCCGCCTATAGAATGGCTTCCCACGATGCATACGACAACTGCGCTTCTTTTGCCTTTTGTTTTCGGAAAAATGCATGAATTTTTTGAAAAACAGCTATAGGAGGCGATGAATGGATGAGGCACTTTTGAAACGTCTTACGGATGTATCCGCTGTAAGCGGGCATGAGATCAATCTTCACTCTTTGATTAAAGAAGAATTATCCGATTATGTTGATAGAATCGAATCGTTAAAGAACGGTTCCGTTGTCGCTTTTAGAAATGGAGAACCGGGAAAATATACGTTAATGTTGGATGCCCATATCGATGAAGTGGGAGCATTTGTTACCGGCATAACGGACGAAGGTTTTCTCAGGATACATTCTCGCTCCATAGACAGCAAGATTCTGCCGGGTTCCATTGTTATAGTTAACGGAAAGAGGCAAATCAAGGGAGTAATAGGATTAAAGCCTTACCATCTTGAAACCAAAGAAGAAACAAAAACCGCCGTGCCCATAGAAGAGCTTTTTGTTGACTGCGGCATGAAAAAGAAAGATATGGAAAAAGTTGTGCGAATCGGAGATACGGTTTCATTCCATCCGAAATTCCTAAAACTTAAAAATTCATTTGTTTCGAATAAATCGCTTGATGACAGAGTGGGAGCTTATATAATAATAGAAGTTTTAAAGAGTCTCGTAAAAACAAATATTCCTATAAATGTAATCGGACATTTTGCATCTCAAGAAGAAGTTACGGGACTTGGTGCAATTACTTCCACGTATCAGCTAAAGCCGGATTTTGCAATAGCTATTGATGTAACTCACGGGACATCACCTTCGGTATCGCGCAGAGAAGCTGCCGAATTGGGGAAAGGCCCTGTTTTATTTATTGGCCCTACGGTTAGTAAACCCATGATAGACAAACTCATCAGAATTGCCGAAGAATACGACATCGGATTGCAGAAGGAAGTGGGCATCTTTACCGGGACGGATCAGGTGGAAATTGCAATGGTAAGATCCGGTATTCCGTCTGTTGTAGTTAGCATAGCGGAGCGGTATATGCATACGCCGGTAGAGGTTATCAATACGGATGACGTGCGAAAGACCGTGAATTTGCTATCACTCTTTATTGCCAATATAAGCGATAGTTTTATGGAGGCACTTCATGGCAAACATTAACCTTATAGAAAAATTGAGTAATGCGTTCGGTGTATCCGGATACGAAAAGGACGTAAGGGATATTCTTGTCGGTGAAATTAAAAATAGTGTTGATAGCTTCGAGATAGATACTTTTGGTAATCTCATTGCACTCAAAAATTATGGTTCCAAAGGCCCTATAGTTATGCTTAACGCACATATGGATGAAGTGGGTTTGATTGTCGATTATATAGACGAAAATGGATTTTTGGGATTTAAAAAGGCAGGGGGTATTGATGACAGGGTGCTTTACGGGAAAAGAGTGCTGATTGGCAGTGCTAAAATTCCCGGTGTAATCGGTATAAAAGCGATACACTTGCAGCATAGCGATGATGAGGAAAAGAGGGCGATACCCTCAAAAGACCTCTACATTGACATAGGCGCAAAAAGTAAAGATGAAGCTGAAAAGCTCGTTCCGTTGGGCAGCCCTGTTTCTTTTGATACGAAGTTTGAGAAGATTTCCGATTCTTATTTTATAGGCAAAGCATTCGACGATAGACTCGGTTGCGCAATAGTTGCCGAGCTTTTGAAAGAGAAATTTAAATTTCCTTTGATTGCTCTTTTTACCGTTCAAGAAGAAATTGGACTTGTTGGCTCTGCTATCGGTACTTACAAATATAAGCCTGACATATCCATAACTATTGAAGGCACAATTTCTGCCGATTTACCGGAGGTA
>JALSNB010000256.1 GCA_026987225.1 Caldisericaceae bacterium | reverse complement strand
CAGATTGAAATTTTTGCTGGACGTGGGGCTTGGATACCTCACGTTGGACAGGGAATCGGCAACGCTTGCAGGCGGTGAAGCGCAGAGGATAAGGCTTGCAACTCAGGTAGGCTCAAAGCTTGTCGGCGTGCTTTACGTGCTTGACGAGCCTTCCATAGGATTGCACTCACGTGACAATGAAAAGCTCTTGAAAACGTTGATGGAACTGAGGGATTTGGGGAATACCGTAATTGTTGTGGAACACGACGAAGAAACGATAAGAAGTGCCGATTACATTGTGGATATGGGGCCCGGTGCCGGAGAGAACGGTGGGTATGTCGTCGCATCGGGCGGTTTGCGGGATATTTTGAACGAACCGCGCTCTCTTACGGGGAAATACTTGAAAGGCGAACTTAAAATACCCGTTCCGAAAAAGAGGAGAAAGGGCAACGGAGAGTATCTTGTGATAAGCGGAGTGAAGGAACACAATTTGAAAAACATCACGGTGAAATTTCCGCTTCACACGTTTATCTGCATCACCGGTGTGTCCGGCTCCGGGAAGAGCAGCCTCGTGCAGGATGTTTTATGGAAAGCATTGAAAAAGGAGCTTTACGGCTCGAGGGAAAAGCCTGGCACATACGATTCTTTGAAAGGTGTGGAATACATCGACAAGGTTGTTATAGTCGATCAATCGCCCATAGGCAGGACACCCCGCTCGAACCCTGCAACTTACACCGGTGCTTTTACTCCGATAAGGGAACTTTTTGCTTCTCTTCCCGAGTCAAGGGCGCGCGGATACAAACCGGGCAGATTCAGTTTTAACGTAAAGGGCGGGCGGTGCGAAGCGTGCCAGGGCAACGGATACATAAAAGTGGAAATGCAATTTTTGCCGGATGTTTACGTTCCCTGCGAAGTGTGCAAAGGAAAAAGATACAACAGGGAAACGCTTGAGATTGCATACAAAGGAAAGACAATTGCCGACGTATTGGATATGACTGTGAGCGAAGCGCTGAAATTCTTTGAGAATATTCCGCAGATTAGGCGCAAACTTCAATTTCTCGAGGATGTGGGGCTCGGATACATAAGACTGGGGCAGTCCGCTCTGACGCTTTCCGGAGGAGAGGCGCAGCGTGTGAAACTTGCGTCCGAACTTCAGAAAAAAGGCACGGGGCGCACAATTTACTTTTTGGACGAACCGACGACAGGGCTTCATTTTGCGGACGTGCACAAATTAATAAACGTACTGAACAGGCTTGTTGACAAAGGGAACACGGTAATTGTCATAGAGCACAACTTGGACGTAATAAAATCTGCCGATTACATTGTGGATCTCGGCCCCGAGGGCGGTGAAAAAGGCGGATATGTCGTTGCAACCGGAACCCCCGAAGAAATTGCACAAGCACCGAACTCATACACCGGTTTCTACCTCAAAAATGTCCTATTGGTACCAGGTTACCTTCAGGACAAAAAAGGAGATTGGGCATGAAAGAAATTAGAGTATCCATAGGAAGTCTCGGGGTTTTGGGGCTGAGGAATATAAAGCTCCCGGCTCCGCCTACGACACTTTACCTTATGGTTGGAGAAAAATGTATGTATAACTGTGCTTACTGCCCGCAGTCACGCTCTTCGCACGGCTCTACGGAGTATTTGTCCCGCGTCATCTGGCCCAAAACCGAATGGAGCAAACTCAAAGAGGCGATTAAGAATGCGCCGGAACTTGTGAAAAGGATATGCTTTCAGGTGGTGAACAGTCCGCATTTTCTCGAGGATACGTTGTTTTTCATAAGAGATATAAAATCCGTTTCCGCCCTGCCGATATCCGTTTCGATACGGCTTTCAAATATAAATGACGTGGATGCGCTTTTTAGCTCCGGGGCAAACCGCATAGGGCTCGCACTGGACGTTGCAACTGAGAAAACGTTTGCGGAATACAGGGGCGGTAATTTTTCGGATACGGTA
>JALSNB010000255.1 GCA_026987225.1 Caldisericaceae bacterium | reverse complement strand
AAGCAGTAGAAAGGAAAAACCGGCAAAAATAAAAATCCCCGCAAACAAAAATTCCGCTTGCAGACTCTTGAATACAAAGAATACGACGCCCGCAACAAACGGCCCTACGATGTTTCCCATACTCACCGAGGATTGAAAAAGCCCGCTTGCAGTCCCCTTTTCTTTGTTGAGGCGCATGATGTCGCTAAGCCCGCCCGAATACATAAACGCCCATCCGATTCCCGAGAAAAGTTGCAGAGGAACAAGGGCAAGCGGTGATTTTGCAAATGCGTAGACAGGAAAAGAAACGGCGAGAATCAGCATCCCCAATTTCGTGCTGCGAAAACGTATCCGCTTTGCGATAAACTTCAGCGTGAGAAATTCGGAAAGGGGGTTCAGCATCGTGATATACCCCGTCGCATACCGGCTCGTCCCGATGTCCCTGAGAAAAATCACCCAGTAAGTCCATGTGATCGTTATGCCGGTGAACGTAAGAAATATTGCAAGGTAGAGAAAAATATTCCTCTTTATGACGTTTAAAGGAAAAAGCGGCACTTCGATTTTTCCACCGAACTCTTCCCTGATACCGGACACAAGGAGAAGGGAAACAAGATAAAAAATACCGACAAAAATAAAAATCCGCCTCACCGAGAAAAGCCCTGCGATAACGCCCGCAAGGTAAAGAAACAGCGCAATGCCCAGCGCCCCGTATGCCACATAATCTTCCATGCTTCCCTTGCTTTCGCTGACGTATGCCGCAAGTGCGCCGGGGTAAATGCCGATTGCTATGCCCTGAAAAACCCTGAGCAGGAAAAACGAACGAAAGGAAACGGAAAAAAACGAAACGGCGTAAAAAAGCCCGCTGAAAAGAAATCCGAAAATCAAAATGCGTTTTCTTCCGAACATGTCGGATACCCTTCCGAAAAAGGCACTTGAAAGAAACATCGAAAGGGCAAATGCCGTGCCGAGAACGCCTATTTCGAATTTCAACGCACCGAGCGTTTCTGCAAACTGCGGTATAAACAGATCCGCCATGAGCGGAGCGCCGGACACAATAAGCTGAACGAAAAGGCCTATCCTGAGGTTTTTCTTCACAAACGTCCGCTTGAGGGCCTATTCTTCAAGTGTTATGGTAATCGTGCGCCCGACTGGATCCCAGTCTACGGTGCATCCGAGCGTTTCCGCAACAAAGCGAAGGGGAACCATCGTTCTGTTATTTATTATAACGGGTGCGACATTGTGATTTTTCGGATCAATCCATTTTTTTATGCCGTTAACAGTTGCCTGCGGATTGTCAATCTGCATAACAATATAGATCGTGTGAACGGGTGGTTCGGGCGGGAGTTCCCGCTTTTCGAAAGTGATCGTTACCGTTTTGGATATATCGTCCCACTCAACATCGCCTCCGAACGCCTCGACAATTGCACGAATGGGAACAACCGTTCTTCCCCATTTCGGAATGATCACGGGCTTTGTCCCTCTGCCGGGATCTATCTCCTCTTTCTTTCCGTCAACTTCCATAAACGGGCTACCCACTTTCATCACGATTTTCTTCAGCACCTTTATAACAACCGTTATGCTGTCGGACCAGGGAGAAACGATTTTCCCTTTCAAAGCCCTCACGCGCACAAAATACGTGCCTGATATGAACTCGCTCTTTTTTATCAGGTATTGCGGCATGCTGACAACTTCGTCTTTTACGATCGTGTAGAAGAGTTTGTCGGTTGCAAACTGCACCTCGTATTTTTCGGCCGAGTCGATTTTCGAGAATGTCAAAGTATATGGAAAATTATCTATCGGTTTGTTCGGCATAGTAAGCGTCGGTGCCGAAAAACCGTTTGAAACTTTTATCTCCTTTGCCTGATATATCTCTTCCGTTTTTTGATCCTGCACGAAAGAAACGATATAAAGTTCTTTTTCGTTGTAATTATTTGAAATTTTAAAACTTGCCTCTTCGCTGAA
>JALSNB010000254.1 GCA_026987225.1 Caldisericaceae bacterium | reverse complement strand
AGACGGGGATGCATTTGCCGCACTTGATGCATTCGTCGCTGACGGCGGTGAAGTGGAATTTCTCGGTTTGGCTCACCGATGCTCCTTACTGCGATTTTTCGCGAATGTATCCAAAAGAGTTTAAAGAGGACTGATTTTAGCAGAAATGGAATGAAGCTTGACATGGATAGATGATTGGATATATAATATTCAATAAGATTAGATAGATAAGGAGCATGATATGTCGGCAGTGAAAAAGATGATTTCGATGGATGAAGGAATCGCCCGGGAATTGGAGCATGTCGCCAAAGCCTTGGGCAAAACCCAGCGAGAGGTTGTCGAGAGCGCTTTGGATTTCTACTTCGATTTTACCGACGGGGTCGTTGCGGACGAGATCAGTCGAAAGATCGACTCGGGAGAGATGAAAACCTATTCTGCCGATGAGGTGGAGAAGATGCTGGGGATTTCCGAGTGAAACTCTACTACAGCGAGGAGGCCGTAGCGAATCTGCGTCAGTTCGATGCGGTGGAGAGGAGGCTGATCGCAAAAAAACTGCGTTACCTTGCGGAGAACTTTGAAGTGCTTCGTCGTGGGAAGAAGATCAGAGAGCTGAAAGGAACGGAATTTCCCAATCAATACCGCTACGTGATCGCCAGGAAAATCCGAGCCATTTTTCGCGTGGAAGAGGATCGGGTGGTTTTGCTGATTCTGAGAATCGGAAGGAGAAAGGATATTTATGAATAAAATTTTTATAGAAGCAGAGCATACACCTGTCGAAGACGGTAAAATATTTGTCTTTGGAGGATCACGGGAAGGTATTCCCTCTGTTGTTTTATCTGAAAAAGAATTAAAAACTCTCGATGAAGATCATTTGACGGAATATGTATATAAAATTTTTCTTGATGAATATTTCTATGGAGATGGGGATCTTCTGTCAGAGGCGTTATTTGAAATTGTTTATTGGCACTATAGTCAAAAAATATCTTTTGATACATTAAATACAACTGATAAAGAAAAGTGTCTTACTCTAAATGCTTTTTCAATTTTAAATAGGGATTTTGTTTACAACAAAGAAGGGTTTTACTTAGATTTACATCATTTTCCAAAAGACGTATTGTTGTTGTGTCCAACGATTGTTAAAACTCCAATAACTTCTGTCAAGTATTCTATCGAAATTGATCCGTGGTATACATTCAATGAAATTAGAAAGTCAGGACATCCGTATTCTGATGAAATGATCGATTATATTTACGAATTGCACCTTGTGAACTATAAAGTTTTTCATCAACTTAATAAATTGCTATTCAGTTTACATGAAACAAAATCAAAATGTTATGATAGAAAAAACATATCATTGTCCATGAGAGATTTGGATTTAATATATAATATTGAGTATTTAATTGTTTTTCTTAAAGCGCTTATTGAAAAAATGATAGCACTGCTTGCATACACGTATGAGATAAAAAACATTGATTCAGGGAAAAATCACAAATCTAAAATAAATTCGTTGAATAAACATATTCCAAAAAGAATAAAAGAGCAATATTATTTTGAATATTTTATGGAGAGCGTTTCTTCTGAAAGCATTGAAAAACTTAATGAAATCAGGACCGGTTTATTACATAAAATAGGAGTTATATCACTACAACCGCATGGTATATTTTTTCAATCTGGCTATGATAATATTGAGGATATTACAACTCAGATTACGAATTATATTGAGAGAATGAATGTATCTTTGATTCTTTTAATGGCCATGATTACCGATAAATTGGTCGAGTTTGATCCTCCTGCCTATTCATTTGAAGAACTACCGTGTAAAAAGTTATTAGATTATCTAACTTAGACCGTTTTGGAAAAGCTCTTCTTGTTTCCTTCGTATTTGTTCATGTAGGCATCGAAGGGCATGGCGATGTTGCGAATGAGCAGGGTGCCGGTGGGCTCGACGCGGATCGCTTCGGGGTC
>JALSNB010000253.1 GCA_026987225.1 Caldisericaceae bacterium | reverse complement strand
GAAAAAGTTCATCTCACAAAAGTATTGTCAAGAAATAAGCGCTATTTTGATGCCGATATTTTACTGAAAGACGGAAAAGTTGCTTTTGATTTTCCGGATGCAAAAAACGATGTTGCCGTAAGCGATGAGCCTGTCGGCAAGTGTCCTAAATGCGGAGGAGACGTATTGGAAGGAAATGACACGTATTTCTGCTCCAATAGGGATAACGGTTGCACGTTTTATATCAAGAAAGTTATGGGCAATAAGGAGATAACCCGTGATATTGCGTCGGAACTTTTGAAAAACAAAAAAACTTCTCTTATGGACGATTTTGTTTCAAAAAGAGGGCGTAAATTTTCCGCATATCTTTATATCGACGATAAGGGTGTGGTAAAGTTTGAATTTTATAAGAAGCCTAAGTCAGCAAAGAAAACGGATAAAACGAAAAAGAAAAAACCGGCAAAGAAAAAATGATTATTTTAGTGGGAGGTAGCGGAAGTAATTCCGGAAAAACCACTTTTATTTCGATATTGCTTGCGAACTTCACAAAAAAATTCAGCGTTGTAAAGGTAACTCCTACCGAGAAATTCGGAAATTACGTGGAAACTGATATGCATGTTCTATTGCAAAAAGGAAAGGATACAGCACGTTTTATTGAGTATGGTGCAAAAAAGGTTGTGTGGGTTCACGCGGATAGAGCGAATTTGGGACGATTTCTAAACGATGCCGTTAATATGCTTAACGGAGACATCATTGTCGAAGGTAACAGTGCAATGCGATATCTTCAATATGACTTATCGTTTTTTGTTTTAAGAGATATGCAAATTATCAGCAAACAAAGTTCAATATTTTTTCTTAACAATGCGAATTTTGTAATCCGTAACGTATCCGAAAAAATTACTCCGAATATCGAGGGGCACGAAATATATGCAAATTTGTATCTCGAATTGAAAAACACCTCAAAACCGATGAGAAAGATATTAAATTCCATACTTTTTAAGCTTGACTGAAAGAACGGAATCATTAAAATTATAGTGAAATTGCGAAAGGAGGTTTATATGAAGAAACCGGAACTTGTAAAAGAAATTGTTGAAAAGACAGGCGCAAAGAAAAAAGACGTTGAAGCGTTTGTTGCCGCTTTTGTTGAAACCGTTGAAGATGCTCTTGCAAAAGGTGAGAAAGTTGCTCTTATTGGTTTTGGAACGTTCGGTGTGCGTGAAAGGGCCGCAAGAAAAGGCGTAAACCCTAAAACAGGAAAACCGATTAACATTCCTGCAACAAAAGTTCCCTTCTTTAAACCCGGAAAAGGGCTAAGGGAAAAAGTAAAGTAAAATTTAAGGGAGTTTTATCAAAATGCCCCGCAATGTGCGGGGCATTTTTTATACTTCTTTAATGAGAATATTTCCGATAATATCCGCTGCTTCCGAAATTCTATCTCCTGCGTTGCTAATGTGTCTGTAAACTTCACGCATTTTGAATATATAATGAAAGTCATCATTTTCAAAAAGATTTGCAAGCGCTTCGTGGTATGTTTCCTCTATTTCGTTTTCTATAACTTTTGCAGCAATTACGTTATTGTTGGAGAGTTGTTTATCACCGAACAGATTTTCTACTGCATAGTTCAGATGGCTTACGCCTCTTGAAAGTTTTTCGATCATTTTTCGCAGATAGTAATTTGGGAACAATTTGTAAACAAGCATCTCTTCAATTGTGTTGAGCGCATAATCAAGAATGTTGTCTATAACGTTGGACAAATTGTATAAGTCCTGTCTGTCGAGTGGCGTAATAAGGCTCTTATTGAGTTCGTTTACTAATTTCCTTCTTGCTTTGTCGCCTTCTTCTTCGATTTTTTTGATTTGAATTCTCAAATTGTGTCTCAGGATTTCTGCATTTTGGACATCTTTTCCTATGCCCATAAATTCGTTTAAAACATTTGTTCCTTCAATGGTTAATTTTGCCTGTTCTTTTATGAGG
>JALSNB010000252.1 GCA_026987225.1 Caldisericaceae bacterium | reverse complement strand
AAGGAAGTTTTTTTGAAGCTGAAAAAATGGGCCCTTATGGGAGAAACGGAGGAAGAAAGCGAGCTTTACTCCTCGCTTGAAAAATTCGTTCATAACGGAGGGGAAGATTTTCCTCCGATTTTCTTCGCCGCATTCCGCAAAATGTCGGAAGTTAAGGAAAATCCCCTTGAAGTCGGTATCACGCTTGATGTTTTCAGGCTAAAATACCTGCTTGATTCGGCGGAGGAAACTCGCTCGCAACTCATAAAGGATTATTACGATACGTATGCGGAAGTGAGTTTAAAGAATATGTTGTTCAGGATGAGCGGATTCGTTCGCTCTTCTCTTATTGACATAAACGATATGCGCGATGCGCTGCTTATGATATCCGAAAATTTCCCTCAATTCGGTTTTACGTTCTCATTGAAGGGAATTAAAGAAACGGAACAGTTCGAAAGTTTTGTAAGCGAAAATTTGAAAAATACCGATTCAGTTTTCGTGCAAAAAGCACTTACGAAAATACTTGACAGGGGTAAGTTTTTTAACACCGGAATAGAGGTTGTGTTTGCTTACCTTAAAAAACTCGAATTTGAAGTTTCAACGCTTTCCATGGTGCTCAGCGGAAAACAGGCGGGCATGGAGAGCGGAGAAATTCTTAAAAAGGTGGTATTAACCTCATGAGCAAAATTGCTTTTGTAGGAGAGGAAAAGATAGGCTATCTGTTTAAAAGTTTTGATTTTGCCGTTTTTCCGGTAAAAGACGGAGAAGAGGCATCTAAAAAGATAAAAGAAATCTACAGAAAAAAGAATTTTGACATCGTGATAACTACCGAGGATTTTGCAAAAGATCTCGGGGAGTTTATTCGGGAGAAAAACGATGTCATGCCCGTGATATTCGTGCTTCCTTCCCTTTCTCATTACGAAGGGCTTGGCATACAATGGATAAGGAAATCCGTTGAAAGGGCAGTTGGCATTGATATTCTTTCAAATAAAGAGTAAGGGGTGTGAGAATGAAAGAGAATATTGGAAAAGTTGTTAAAGTCTCCGGGCCGCTCGTTGTTGCCGAAGGTATTCCTGACGCAAAGATGTACGAAATGGTTTACGTCAGCGATAAGAAGCTGTTCGGAGAAATAATCGAAATAAAAGGCGGCCGCTCTTCGATTCAGGTGTACGAAGATACGAGCGGTGTCGGGCCCGGCGATGCCGTTTATTCTACAGGCCTTCCTTTAAGCGTGGAGCTTGGCCCCGGACTTATCGGTTCCATTTATGACGGTGTTCAGAGGCCGCTTGACGTTTTGAAGGACAAATACGGAGATTTTATTGTCAGGGGATCTTATGAACCCGCACTGAACAGAGATAAAAAATGGCATTTTGTTCCTGTTGCAAAAAAAGGAGACACCGTTAAGTCGGGCGATGTGCTCGGAGAAGTGCAGGAAACACTTGCCGTAAAGCATAAAATACTTGTCCCTATCGGCATTGAGGGCAAGGTTTTGAGCATAGTAAAAGAAGGAGATTATACGGTAAGGGAGATAATAGCTTCCATAGGCACGGAAAACGGCAAAAAAGACGTGGCGATGTTCCAGAAATGGCCCGTTAGGATAGGAAGGCCATACCTCAGGAAGCTTCCTCCTGAAAGGCCTCTCATTACGGGGCAGAGGGTAATAGATGCGTTCTTCCCGATTGCGAAAGGCGGAACTGCATGCGTGCCCGGGCCGTTCGGAAGCGGTAAAACGGTTATTCAGCATCAGTTATCCAAATGGTCCGATGCGGATATCATTATCTTTATCGGTTGCGGAGAACGCGGTAACGAGATGACGGACGTGCTTATGGAATTCCCGGAGCTTAAGGATCCGAGAACAGGGCGTCCCCTTATGGAAAGAACGATTCTTATTGCAAATACGTCCAATATGCCTGTTGCGGCAAGGGAAGCCTCCGTTTTTACGGGCATTACGATCGGTGAATACTACAGGGATATGGGATACAGCGTTGCGCTTATGGCGGATTCCACCTCAAGATGGGCGGAAGCGATGAGGGAGATGTCAGGCCGTCTCGAAGAAATGCCCGGAGAAGAGGGCTATCCTGCATACCTTGCTTCCCGTATATCGTCGTTCTATGAGCGTGCCGGAAGGGTTATAGTGCTTGGGAGCAAAGAAAAAGAAGCAACATTGAGTGTTATCGGTGCCGTTTCCCCTCCGGGCGGAGATTTATCCGATCCTGTCGTTCAGGCAACACTTAGAACGGTGAGGGTTTTCTGGTCACTTGACGCACAGCTTGCTTATGCAAGGCATTTCCCTTCCATTCATTGGTTGAGAAGTTATTCGCTTTATGCGGATTCTTTGAAAGATTTTTATAAAAAAGAAATGGGCGAAGACTGGATTGAGATGAGAACGGAAGCAATGCGTATTCTCAGAAGGGAAGCGGAACTGCAGGAAATGGTAAGGCTCGTGGGAATAGACGCACTTTCTCCGAGCGACAGGCTTGTTATGGAAACAGCGCGTTCCATAAGGGAAGATTTCTTGCAGCAGAATGCATTCATGGAAGAGGATACGTTTACGTCTCTGAAGAAACAGTACAGAATGATGAGGCTCATTTATCTGTTTAACCGGCTTGCAAAAGACGCACTGAGCAAAGGAGTGGAACTTGATAAGATTATCGACCTTCCGATCAGAGTTGATATTTCCCGTGCAAAGCTCATACCGGAAAATAACCTTGAGAAATTTGACGATATTGAAAAGAAAATGAGAGAAACGTTTGAATCATTGGTTAAAGAGGTGCAAAATGGCTAAAGAATATATCACAACAAGAGAGATATCCGGCCCGCTTATCATTGTTGACAGCATAGAAAGAGCAACTTACGGAGAAATCGTAGAGATAAAGGCGGCCGACGGTTCCGTAAAGAGAGGGCAGGTGTTGGAAGTCAATCAAGACAGAGCGTTGATACAGGTTTTTGAAGGAACTTCCGGGCTAAACCTCGGGCAGACAAAAGTAAAATTTCTCGGAAGAGGCGTTGAGGTCGGGCTTGCACCTTCCATTTTGGGGAGGATTTTTGACGGTTCCGGAAGGCCGATAGACGGTGCACCTCCCATTATTCCGGAGAAGAAATCCGATATTAACGGTGTGCCGATGAACCCTTACGCAAGAAACTATCCGTCCGAATTCATTCAAACGGGTATTTCGGCAATTGACGGGCTTAATACCCTTGTCAGGGGGCAGAAACTTCCCGTATTCTCAGGTTCGGGTTTACCGCATGCACAGCTTGCGGCGCAGATTGCAAGGCAGGCAAAGGTAAGGGGCGAAGGCGAAAAATTTGCAGTCGTCTTTGTTGCTATGGGTATTACATTCGAAGAAGCGAACTACTTTATGAACGATTTTAAGGAAACGGGTGCTCTGGAGCGTTCCGTTATGTTTATCAATCTCGGAGACGACCCGGTTATCGAAAGAATTGCAACTCCGAGGTTCGGGCTTACCGTAGCCGAATACCTTGCTTTTGACTTAGGCATGCATGTTCTTGTCATTATGACCGATATGACGAACTACTGCGAAGCGTTGAGGGAGATTTCCGCGGCAAGAAAAGAAGTGCCCGGCAGAAGAGGTTATCCGGGATATATGTACACGGACCTTGCCACGATGTACGAACGTGCCGGAAGAATAAAGGGAAGAGAAGGTTCCATCACCCAGATCCCGATTCTTACCATGCCAGAAGACGATAAAACGCATCCCATTCCGGACCTTACGGGGTATATCACCGAAGGGCAGATCTACCTTTCGAGAAATCTGCACCAGCAGGCGATTTATCCTCCGATTGACGTTTTGCCGTCCCTTTCCCGTTTGAAGGACAAAGGCATAGGCAAAGGAAAAACGAGGGAAGACCATTCGGACGTTTTAAACCAGCTTTTTGCGGCATATGCGAGAGGTAGAGAGGCAAGAGAGCTTGCAACCGTGCTCGGTGAAAGCGCACTTACCAAAACCGACCTGATATTCGTAAAATTTGCAGACCGTTTTGAAAAGGAGTTTGTAAAGCAGGATCCTTACGAAGACCGTTCGATCGAGGAAACACTCGATATAGGATGGAGGCTTCTTTCCATGATACCTGTTGAAGAATTGAAGAGGATAAGGCCTGCATTTATTGAAAAGTATCTGAAGAAATACGTGAAAGAAGGAGAAAAAGCGGATGCTTCTTAACGTAAATCCGACAAGGATGGAGCTCCTCAAGTTAAAGGAGCGCTACCAGCTTGCAAAAAAGGGGCACAAACTGCTCAAAGAAAAACTTGAGGGGCTTATGCGTAATTTTCTCGATATAGCGGGTAGGTTTATTTCGGAGAGAAAATCGCTTGATGCGGAGTTTATTGCACTGCAAAAGGAATATTACATGGCGGTTTCCGAAAACTCAAACGAAGAAATCGATGCCCTTCTTCAGGGTGGCAGTTATCGCATTACGCTGAATTCAACGGAAAAGTCCGTGATGAACGTGCGTTATCCGGAATTTTTTGTCGAGGAAAAAGGCATTCCGTATGCGTATCCGCTTACACTGACAAATGCCCTTCTTGACGATAGCTTTGATAGAATGAGAAAACTTTTGAAGAAAATCGTGGAACTTTCCTATATAGAGGAAGAGCTTTACCTTGTTGCAAAGGAGATCGCAAAGACGAGGAGAAGGGTAAACGCACTCGAATACATAATGATTCCGGATCTTGAAGAGACGATTAAATATATTACGAACAAACTCGAGGAAATGGACAGGGAAAATATTGCACGCTTGCTGAAGATCAAAGACATAATAAGGAGCCATTGATGAAGATAATCAAAAAAGAAAAAATATTTTCCGGCAAACTGATATCCGTTTACAGAAGGCTTGTCGAACATGACGACGGAACGGTATGGGAGAGGGAAACTGCGAGCTACAACGGAAGTGCTGCCTGTATCATTGCCGTGGATAACGATAACATTATTCTCATAAAACAGTTCAGGCCCTCGGTTGAGGAAACGCTTATCGAAATACCCGCAGGAAGGATTGATAAAGGAGAAACGCCCGAGCAAGCGGCAAAAAGGGAACTTGAAGAAGAAGTCGGGCTCATACCGCTGAATTTGAAAAAACTCGTCGAATTTTATCCTACACCCGGTTTTGTTGACGAGAAACTCTACTTGTTTTATGCGGATAAGTTTGACAAAGGAAACGTACATCTCGATCCCGGAGAAGTGCTGAATTTGTTTAAATTACCCGTTTCCGAGGTTGACGAATATATATTTTCCAATAAAATAAAGGACGCAAAAACTTTGATAGGAATACTATTATGGAAGGTGATGAAAAATGAGAGATAATATAAAGAAGTACACGGATGAATTTTTGACTTACGTGGAGAAATCGAACAGGTTCTCTCCGAATACGCTTGCCGCGTATAAAAACGATCTTGACAAATTTGTGGAATTTTTACGGGAAAAAGGTATCAGAAGCATTAAAAAGACGAATGACAAATTAGCACTCGAATATCTTGATTACCTAAAAGGGATTCTCGGCGAAAAGAGTGTTATGAGAAATATCTCATCTTTAAAGACTTTTTTCAACTACCTGAAGAGGGAAGGAAAATTCTCACGTAAAAATCCGTTTGACAATATAAAATTCCGTGGGCTCGGACCGAGGGAAATCCCCACGCTCACGGTAAAAGAAGTTAAAAAACTTACAAAAGTGTTGAGACCTTCGGGATTTATAGAATCAAGGGATATGGCACTTATTTTATTTATTTACAATACGGGGCTTAAGGCTACCGAGGCTTCCAATGCTTTGCTCAAAAATCTCGATTTGAAGAATGCCACATATACGTGTGTTGCAGGCGGAAAAAAGAGAGTAATACCTTTCAGCAAAAGCCTTATTCCTGTTTTGGAGCACTATTTGGAGGAGAGGAAAAAACTCCTAAAGAGAGTTCGTATAAAGAATCCCGCTAAAAAATATCTCTTTATAAACCGTAGGGGAGGCAAAATTACACGCCAGACGGTATACATTGTTGTTCAGAAAAAAGCGGACGAAGCAAGGCTTAACAAAAACGTTACGCCGAGTATGTTAAGAAACTCTCTCGCCATGCATCTTTTGAGTAGCGGTACAAGGGAAGACATAGTAAAAGATATTATGGGATATGCGACTTTAGTCCCCAAATTCCCCTATTTACCCGAGGCGAGGAGAACGAGATTCGAATACCTTGCGACCCATCCGGCATTTAAAAAGAGGTAATGCTTTATTTCTGGTACAGAGTAGGTATTTTTATTGCCCTGCACTTTCCGCGGAAAGTTTCTTACGGAATTGCAAGAGCGCTTGCGTACCTTGATTTTTTGGTTTTCACCGGAAAACGGAGGCATGTTTTTCATACGTTGCGCATCATATTGGGGCGGGACGATGAAAAACTGATTAAAAAATACGCACTGAGGCTTTATGAAAATTTTGCTTTGAATATCACGGATTATTTTTTGCTTTTTACGTGGAACAAAGATAATTGGACGGATTTTGTCGATCTGAACGGTGTTGATAAAAAAATGGCCGCTCTTGCATCCGACGGAAACGGTGTGATTGTGCCCACTGCACATCTCGGAAATTGGGAAGTTGCGGGTTTCATTGTCGGGTATATGGGATATAAAGCGCACGGAATCGGGCTTCCGCAACCTGACGAAAAAACGGAAAAGCTTTACGAGGAGGTGCGCAGAAAAGGAAATGTTTTTGTTCATCCGTTTAACGGAGGGGCAATAGGCGTTTATAAAGCGCTTAAGAGAGGAGAAATTGCAACGATTGTGAGTGATAGGGATTTGAATAAAGACGGTGTGCCAGTGAAATTTTTCGGAAGATGCGTTACTTTTCCGAAGGGTAGTGCGGTGCTTGCATACAGGACGAATGCAAAAAACGTTTTCGGGTGTGCGATAAGGATTGCGGACGGCAAATACCGTGCGTATCTCGAGCCCGAAATTATCATTGAGAAGGAGGGAAAAAGCGAAGACGAATTTGTCAGGGAATACGTGCAAAGATTCGCAACGATACTCGAGAGTTATATAAAAAAATATCCTGACCAATGGTTTCATTTCTTTGACTACTTTGAGGCGTTCAAATGCTGATAATTGCAGTTATTCCCGCATTTAACGAAGAAAATAACATTGCATCCGTAGTGAAGGGCACGTTGAATTATGCTAATGAGGTTGTCGTGGTAAACGACGGATCTTCCGACAAAACGGGCTTGGTTGCGAAGCAGGCCGGAGCAACGGTAATAAACAACGAGACAAATATGGGCAAGGCGGATGCGATGTATAAAGGGTTTGACTATGCGCTTTCGAAAGGGGCTGATGTTGTCATTGTGTTGGATGCGGACGGGCAGCACGATCCGGAAGAAATCCCGTCTTTTATTGAAAAAATAAACGAAGGTTACGACATCGTTGTCGGCGCAAGGCGGTTCAATCCCGATGTGATGCCGAAAATAAGAATTTTTGCAAATTCTTTTTCTTCGTTTTTTACGACGCTTGTGTGCAAAACAAAAATACTGGACAGTCAGTCCGGCTACAGAGCGATAAGATCCGAAGTGCTAAGAAAAATTAAGTTCAGTTCGCACCGCTATCAAATAGAAACCGAGATGTTGATAAAGGCCGCAAAGTGCGGTTTTAAAATTGCATTTGTCCCTATAAAAACAATCTACAGGGTTCAGGCGAAAAGCAAGGTAAATCAGATTGTCGATCCTTTAAAATTTTTATGGCTTGTTTTTAAGCTTTCTTTTTGGAGATGCAAATGATTGATATTGTGGATCTTCATATACATTCTCATTACAGTATGGCAACAAGCAAAAATAT
This sequence comes from Caldisericaceae bacterium, assembly GCA_026987225.1. Taxonomy (GTDB): domain Bacteria; phylum Caldisericota; class Caldisericia; order Caldisericales; family Caldisericaceae; genus S016-85. The sequence continues at coordinate 684 of JALSNB010000252.1, read as the reverse complement.
GGATATTGACAACATTGCCCTTTGGGCCCGAAAAAAGGGTGTTACAATTATCGGAGCAGGCGATATTATGCACCCGTTGTGGCAGAAGGAACTTCGCGATAAATTGACTGATTTGAAGAACGGATTTTTTGAGTTCGAAGGAATAAAATTCGTGCTTTCCGGTGAGGTAAGCCTTGTTTACAAAAAGAACGGTAAAGTGAGAAAAATTCACCTTATCGTAACCGTGCCGGACTTTAAAACGCTCTATGAGGTGAGCGATGTTCTGAAGAAATTCGGAAACCTTGAGACTGACGGGCGCCCGACTCTTTTTACGGATGCGGAACGTTTTTCCGAAGAGCTTTTTAAAATTTCCGATGCGGTTTACATTATACCGGCACATATCTGGACGCCGTGGTTCGGGCTTTTTGGCTCGAAATCCGGATTTGACAGTATAGAAGAGTGCTTTGGCGATGAAAGCGAGAGAATATTTGCCCTTGAAACCGGATTGAGTTCGGATCCGGGAATGAATTATATCGTAAGGAACATCGACCGTTTTACACTTGTTTCCAATTCTGACGCCCATTCTCCGGAAAACATAGCAAGAGAAGCGAATGTCATTAAGGATGTAGGCTCCTATGAAGACTTGTTTGACGTTATAAAAAATGCGGACAAAAATAGGTTTATGTTTACAATAGAATTTTTCCC
>JALSNB010000251.1 GCA_026987225.1 Caldisericaceae bacterium | reverse complement strand
CGAGTTTAAGGATGTGGATTACTTAATAAATGTGCTTAAAATAGCGGAGAAAAGGGCGAAAAGCAAAAAAGAAAAAATGCCGCCGTTCCCTGTTGCCGGGAAACAGGTATTTTCTCCGAACGATGCGTTTAATATGGATTATACGATAGAAAACATTGCAAAAACAAAAGGAATGGTAAGCTGGGGAATTGTCGCGCCTTATCCCCCCGGTATTCCCATACTTGCCCCAGGAATGGAAATTACACAGGATGCAATCGATTTCGTACTTGAGATGTACGGAAAAGGAGGCATGATTCAAGGGGCATTGGAAGACGGAGACAAAATTTACGTGAGAGTTTTGAAGGGAGGAAAACATGATTGAAAGGGATTTGCTCTCTCTCGTCCGTGATGCGGAAGTGGAAGCGAAAAGTATCATTGAAAACGCAAAAAAAGAAGCCGAAAATCTGAGAAATACATTAAAAGAAGAAAAAGCAAAAATTTTGGAGAGTTTTGAGAAGGAACTGCGGGAAAAAGTCGAAGCGGAAAAGAAAAAAGCGGAGCAGAAAATAAGCGATGCCGTAAAAGAAATAGAAAAAGAGAAATCCGCCCGCCTTGCCGAACTTGAAGCTCTTGCTGAGAAGAAAAAGGATCAACTTGCAAATTCCGTTGTTAAAAATATCCTGTCAAAGGTAGAATAGAGATGGCGATAGAAAAACTCAAAAAAGTTCATATTGTCTGTTTAAAAGAGGATAGGGAGCGTGTTTTAAACAGGCTTTACGAATTGGGTGTTTTTCATATAGACAAACTTGACAGCCGTTTTATGGAAGACGGAGATAACTATTTTTCCCGTCCCGCTTACGGCAAAACTTCCGATGAAATTACAAAAATCGATACGATATTGGGATATTTCAATCAGATGGGCACCGAACAGAAAGGGCTCATAGGTGCATTTTTACCGGAAGACATAAAATTTACCGAAGAAGAATTCGAAAAAATTGTTTCAAAATTCGATCTGGACAAATTTTTTAAGGAAACTTCGTTTGCATTCGAGCATTATACGAAACTTACGGAAAAAGAGAACATTCTGAAAGAAGAGAAGAAGCAGCTCCTTATGTTTTCCGACTTTCCGTTTGAGTTTGCGATCCTTAACGGGACAGAGCAAACGGCCTCTTTCATAGGATTGATGAATGCAAAACGCTTTACCGAAATGGTAAGCGAAAACGGCGATGTTTTGGAAAGCGCTTTTATTCATAAATTCGGAAATTTTGGAGGCAAAGTAAAGTTTTTCCTTCTCTACCTTAAAGAAGACGAAGAAAAAATACGAGCGCTCGTTAAAAAATACGGAATCGAAAAACAGAGCATGCCTGAGAACTTCGGCGGCTTTGTGGAAGAGGAAGCGGATAGGATTTCAAGTGCTTTGTCAGACATAGAGAAAAATAAAAATTTGCTTAAAGCACGTTTCAAGGAATATCATAAAGAGAAGGGAAAGCTTCTTGCGCTTAGGGACTATTACGAATCTCTGGAGAAAAAGACGCAATCCGTAAAAAATGCTCTTGAAAGCGAAAGAACTATTGTTTTTCGAGGCTTTGTGAGGCTTTCCGATGCGGACAAACTAAAAGAAATAGAAGACAAATTTGGCGGAGTCGTTGTTTTCTCGGACCCGAAGGAATACGATGCCGTACCGATTTCTCTGCGGAACGGCGCGTTTTTCAAGCCTTTCGAAACGCTGATAAAAATGTTCGGTTTGCCTTCTTACTTTACCATTGACCCGACGCCCATAGTTACGATTCTGTTCTCCATGTTCTTCGGCATTGCGCTTGGCGATGCGTTCTACGGCATACTGCTTGTATTGGGCAGTCTCTTTTTCCTGTTCAAATATAAGGGCAACAAGGGTGTGGAAAGTTTCTTCAAAGTGTTTTTATACGCAGGTTCTGTAACTATTGTCGTAGGGCTTCTTACCGGATCTTTCGGTGGCAATTTC
>JALSNB010000250.1 GCA_026987225.1 Caldisericaceae bacterium | reverse complement strand
ATTGACAGCGGGGAGTTGGAAAAAATTGCGGATAGAGTAAAGAAAAGGAGGGATAAGATATGGGGTTAACCGTTTCGCCGGTTTCCAAACTGCGGGGGAGTTTTTCGGTTTCAGGGGATAAGTCGATAACGCACAGGGCTTTTATTTTCTCTTCGATTTCACGCTCCGAAGTTTTCGTGAGGAACCCCAACAGAGGGGAAGACGTGATGCGGACGCTTGTTGCCATGCAGTCCGTAGGGGCAAAGGCGAGGGAGGAAAAGGACGGATTTTACATAAAAGGCATCGGGCTTTCGAATGTAAAGGAGCCGGAAAATATCCTTTACTGCGGAAATTCGGGCACTACGATGAGACTCCTATCCGGACTTTTTGCCGGAATAAACGGTAAACTTTTTATTGCGGACGGAGACGAATCGTTGAAAAAGCGCCCTATGAAACGTGTCATAGAACCGATTTCCCTGATGGGCGGGAAAATTTGGGGAAGAAGAGGCAATGCATTTGCCCCGCTTGCAATCAAAGGCGCAAAGTTGCACGGCATTTCTTACAAAATGAAAGTTGCATCCGCTCAGGTAAAAAGTGCAATCATACTTGCCGCTTTGAGTGCTGACGGAAAAACCGTTATCGATGAGAAAGCCCGATCTCGCAACCACACTGAGATTATGCTGAAAGAGTTCGGGGGAAAAATCGAGACAAACGGCAAAATCACCGTTTACCCGACCGATAACTTGCGATACGACGAGCTCTTTGTTCCCGGGGATTTTTCGTCCGCTGCGTATTTTATCGCCCTTGCGCTCATTGCGAAGGATGCGGATATAGTGATAAAAAACGTCGGTGTCAACCCGACGCGCAGCTATTTGGTGAACAAACTCAAAGATGCGGGCGGGCGTATTGAACTTTTCAACAGGCGTATTGAAAACGGAGAGCCCGTATGTGATATAAGCGTAAAGAGCAGCCACCTTCACGGAATCAGCGTAGATGCAAGCGAAGTGCCTTTGCTCATAGACGAAATACCGCTTATCGGCGTAATCGGTGCGTTCTCCGAAGGCAAAACCGTCGTGAGGGGCGCATCCGAGCTGAGGGTAAAGGAAAGCGACAGGATAAAACTCACGGTGAGCAATTTGAAATCGTTCGGTATCGAGGCGGAGGAGTTTGAAGACGGATTTTCCGTAAAGGGCGGCAGGGCAAAGTACGGTTTTGTCAAAACGGCTTTCGATCACAGAATCGCCCTGTCTTTCATAATTTTTGCGCTTGCCGGGGAAGGTGCGGAAATCGAAGAAGTGAAATCTATAAATATATCTTTTCCCGAATTTTTCGATATTCTGGAGCGTGTGAAAAATGGATAAATTTTACCTTTTGGGCTATCCGATCCGCTATTCCCTTTCCCCTGAAATTTACAAAAAGATTTTTGCCGAAAGGGGCATTAACGCAACATACGGGCTTTTGCCGACAAAAAAAGGCGAACTTGCAAAAAGGCTTTCGGAACTGATTAGAGAAGGCGCAAAAGGCTTTAATCTTACACAACCACTGAAAGAAGAAATCCTTAAATTCGATATTTCGCTTTTCGGCGTCGCTTCCGAGATTCGTTCCGTGAATGCCGTAAAAATCGAAAGCGGGAAATTGCTCGGATTTAACACGGATTATGCGGGATTCAAAAAAAGCATTATGCCTGTCAAAGAAAGAATTAAAGGAAAAAGCGGAACGGTTTTCGGTGCGGGCGGTGCGGCAAAAGCCGTTGTTAAGGCACTTCTCGATATCGGCGTTTCGGAACTGTTCGTTGCAAACCGCACGTCGAGCAAGGCAAAAAAACTCGGCGAACTCTTCGGAAAACGTGTTTTGCCCGTTCCGCTGAGCGATGCGGAATTTGCAGTAAGGAAGTCTGCAATAGTCGTTAATGCGACAACCGTGGGGGCAAACGGGGAAAACTCACTTGTAAAAGAGGAGTGGATAGACGGCGAAAAAGTGC
>JALSNB010000249.1 GCA_026987225.1 Caldisericaceae bacterium | reverse complement strand
AAACGAACCTCTTTCCGAAAATATCAAAGGTGTGGTAACCATCAAAGTTGGGGATAAAGTAACGACTGATCACATCATGCCTGCGGGGCCGTATTTGAAGTACCGCTCCAACGTGCCTAAATACGCAACTCACGTGTTTGAACCCATAGATCCTACATTCCCTCAAAGATCACTGAACAATAAAGAGAAAGGAATTGCAAACATCATTGTTGGAGGGGAAAGCTACGGCCAGGGTTCTTCAAGAGAACATGCCGCATTATGCCCTATGTATCTCGGAGTAAAAGCGGTTATTGCCAAAACAATAGAACGTATTCATCAGGCAAATCTTGTGAACTTCGGTATAGCGCCTCTGCTATTCGAAAGAGCGGAAGATTACGATATTATCGAGCAAGGCGATGAAGTAGAAATACCGAACATCCGAGAGGCGGTTGAAAGCGGAGCGGAAGAGGTAATGCTAAAAAATATTACAAAGAATAAAGAAATTAAATTGAAACTTTTCCTTACGGATAGGCAGAGAAAAATAATTCTTGAAGGCGGATTACTTCCGTACACAGCAAAAGGAGGTGCAAACAAATGAAAATTTCCGTAGAGAACGGGAAAATGATTGTTCCTGACAATCCTACAATTCCCTATATTTTGGGTGACGGAATAGGGAGGGACATTACACCCGTAGCTTTGAAAGTTTTTGATGCCGCAGTGGAAAAAGCATACGGCGGAAAAAGAAAAATAGAATGGAAGAAGGTGCTTGCAGGTGAAGAAGCGATAAACCAAAAGGGCGAGCCACTTCCAAAAGAAACGATAGAGACAATGAGAGAGTATGTTGTTTCCATTAAAGGGCCGCTTACAACACCCGTAGGCGGAGGATACAGATCTCTTAACGTAACGTTAAGGCAAACACTGGATCTTTTTGTATGCCTGAGGCCTGTAAGATACTTAAAAGGCGTTCCATCTCCGATGAAGCACCCAGAACTTCTTGACATTGTTGTTTTCAGGGAAAATACGGAAGACGTATATGCAGGAATCGAGTGGCCTTATGATTCTGCAGAGGCTGCGGAAGTAAGGAATTTTCTTAAAAATAAAATGGGTGTAAGTTTGAGGGATGACTCCGGTGTCGGTATCAAGCCGATCAGTGTTTTTGGTTCGAGAAGAATCGGAAAAGCGGCTATTGACTATGCGATAAAATACGGAAGAAAATCCGTTACTGTTGTCCATAAGGGCAATATAATGAAATATACGGAAGGTCTATTTAAAAATGTTATTTATAGCCTTGCAGACGACCCGGAATACAAAGATAAAGTGATTACAGAGGAGCGTGTTGCAAAAGAGTATGGCGGAAGAGTGCCTGACGGTAAAATCCTTTTGAAAAACAGAATTGCAGATGCTATGTTCCAGCAACTCTTGTTGAGGCCAAATGAGTATGATGTTATCGTAACGCCTAACCTTAACGGGGATTATCTTTCGGATGCCGCTGCCGCTCAAGTGGGAGGGCTTGGCATGGCACCCGGCGGAAATATAAACTTTAATACTCATATTGCACTTTTTGAGGCAACACACGGTTCGGCTCCGAAACATGCCGGAAAGAACGAAGTAAATCCAAGCTCTATCATCCTTTCCGGTGCGGAAATGTTCCAATACCTTGGCTGGGACGAAGTAAAATACATGATCATAGAAGCAATCGAAAAAACGATAGCTGAAAAATACGTTACGTATGATCTTGCGAGGCAAATAGACGGTGCAACTAAGGTCTCCACTTCCGATTTCGGCGATAGAATTATAAAAAATTTGGAGGCATAGAAAATGGCTCAACGAGGTATTCGTGAATACCATGCTAAAAAGTTGTTATCAAAGTATATAGAGAAATTTTCCAACGGGAGATTTCATTATAAGGGTGAAGTTGCCATCGTAACTCCGGAAAAATCTATTGAGCAGTTGGCAAAAGAAAATTCTTGGCTGAAAGAAAAAAAACTCACCGTAAAG
>JALSNB010000248.1 GCA_026987225.1 Caldisericaceae bacterium | reverse complement strand
TTTACGGCTGGCGGACCTCAAAAGACGGCGAAGAGGAAATTTATGCGTTTTTTAACACTGTGCTCTCGCCCGTGCGTCCTCCTTCACCGATCGAGATGAGTAAATATTTTCTGCGTGAATACAATAAACTCCGCTCTTTCAAAAAACTTTACGAGAAATTTATCCGAAACAGGCCTGTTGTGCTCGGAAGAATTTACGCTTTTTTCCGAACGCTGTCCGAACGGGATTTGCAGAGCGGCATAAAAATGGTAAAATAAAAGCATGAAAAAGATTGCGGCTTTGGCGGTTGTGCTGATTTTTGTTTTTGCTGTTAACTGTTATGCGCTTGCAGGGAACGTGCAGGGTATCAGCGACCCGGGTGTATATCTCAAGAAAATCGGTATCGTGCAAGGATTTCCCGATGGCAGTTTAAACGAAAACGGTTATATCACTCAGGCCCAATACCTCTCCCTTCTTGCGCGGATGCTGAGGAAGGTAAAAACCGTAAAGCGCGGGAATTTGGTAAAGCAAACAAACTTTTTTGACAGGCTTATTAACAAAGCGTATCATGCGTATCTCATACTGAAATACAAATTGTCAAATCTTTACTACAAAATTAACATGTATATTTACAGCAAACAAAAAGGGACGGACAAAAACGCCTGGTATTTCAAAGACCTCGTTTATTTGCAAACGAACGGATTCGATATACCTAAAGGTTTCAAACCGGATGCAGTAATCAGCGAAGGGTATGCGGTGAACTGGGCGATGAAGGCGCTCGGGCTCGGAATAAGCAACGAGTATATTATTCGCTCGAAAGACGTTGAAGACGGTGCCGTTTCTTTTACGCTTTCAGTAGAGCACGATATGGCGCTTGACGGATTAAGCACTGCAAAACCCCTGAAACGCCGCGACGCATTTAACCTGATCCTAAAGATTATCAAATAGTGTTTTCGGATTTTTATTTGCCAGTGCGGATTTGTGCGGCAAAATTTTCCGGCAATGCAATTTGTGTGTATGAATTACTCAGTGAGTAAATTTTACACATTTTTGTGAAAAGGTTTTACTCACTTTTTATACGGCCCGGGTGTTATCAGATGAGTAAATTTTTATTGCGGATAGTAAGAAAAACATTTATTAATCGTGGTTATTTGAATTTTATTTCTTCCCCTCCTTACCCTTTGGCACGCTTTTTGCACTATATAGGTGGAAGGCTGTAGAGCCGGTTAATCCGTATTTGTGCCTTCCCGCAGGCAGAAACCTGCGAAGTACCTTGAAAAGCGAAGAGATAAAAGAGCAAGAGTGGAAAGAATGCATTCGGATAAACGAATAGCCGAATAGTTATCGCTATTCGATAAAATCTCCAATGAGGATAATGTTAAGGAACTTAAATATTAAAAAAGCGCTTAACTAATCAATTCTGTTTGAATAACACATGAAGAACGGAGAAACGTAAAAGAATGCATTCGTTTAATATATTCATTACTTACGGAAATACCTGCCCGGAGGTGCGGCAGAGTGAGTCACCGGAGGATACGGAATGCTCCGTACAACCCGGACCTCTGCATGTATTTTCGGGCGGTTCATTTCAATATATATTTTTAGCCTTTTCAAGCAAAAGGCATATTATCGGGAGGTGATAACTTAAAAGCAAAAACACGGAAAAAGCATTAAAGAATTTTTAAACGTTTAAAAATTCAAGTTTCCTCAAAAAGAACTTGAAAATCAAAATTTAACACGAAAGGAGGGAAACTTTTATATGAAAAAGTTTCTAAGCATTTTTATTGCTGTTGCAATGGTGCTTTCATTCGCAACGATGTTCACAGCAGCACCGACGAACGCACCTGTAGCAAAAGCAGCAAGTTATAGGCTTACAAGGGCTCCGAGCTGGATGGAAACAAACGATCCTAACGGTGCCGAGTATATGTCTTACAAAGTAGTTAATTATACAATGGGTGAGAATATTGTAAGCACAGGCCCTGGCACAAGCTATGCAGGCAA
>JALSNB010000247.1 GCA_026987225.1 Caldisericaceae bacterium | reverse complement strand
GCCGCAAAGAAATGCCGTTCTACGCATTGCTTTTGACAAATTACATTGCAATTGTTTTTTATCTCGTTATTACCGGCGGATTTATGACACGTCTTTCAAACCCGCGCATATCGGACATTTTCTTTTACCAGTTCCTATTTTACTTTGCAGTATATTTTCTGTTTGCTTATGCCCCTTATTTTGTTTCGAAAGGGAATTTTTTGAAAGAATTTCTCCTTTCCGTGAGATTTGCGTTTGCGCGTTTCTTTGCAACGTTCTTTTTGTCATTCCTCGTTGTCATTTTTCTTTACGCTTTTCCTTTCGTTTTGGGCGGCCTTCGTTCCGTTTCGCATTCCTGGAACCATCCTGTTTTTTACGCTTTTCTCCTCCCGATCGTAATGTTTTACTTCTTCCCCGCATTTTATATCATCACGTCTGTCATAGCAAAGAGAAATGGGCAGTAAAGAAATATATATAAAGGGCACACGGGTTCACAACCTTAAAAACATTTCCCTGCACATACCGCGCGGAAAGCTTGTTGTGATAACGGGTGTTTCGGGCTCCGGCAAATCTTCGCTTGCATTCGATACGCTCTATGCCGAAGGGCAGAGGCGCTACGTGGAATCGCTTTCCTCGTATGCAAGGCAGTTCATAGGCGTAATGCAAAAGCCAGATGTGGATTACATAGAGGGGCTTTCGCCTGCAATTGCAATCGATCAGAAAAGCGGAAGCAAAAACCCGCGCTCAACAGTCGGCACCATGACCGAAATTTACGACTATTTGAGGCTCCTCTTCGCACGTATCGGTGTGCCGCACTGCCCTTACGACGGAACGGAAATAAAAAGGCAGTCTTCAGACGAAATTATTCAGAGGGTTTTTGAAAGTGCGGAAAACGAACGTGTGGAAATCCTTGCACCGCTTGTCAAAGGGCGAAAAGGTGAATACAAAGCGCTTTTCGAAAAATACAGAAAAAAGGGGTATGCCCGTGTCAAAGTGGACGGTGTGACGTACACACTTGACGAGAAAATACCTCTCGACAAAAATAAAAAGCACGATATAGACCTTGTAATTGACAGAGTGCGTGTTTCTGCAGACGAGCGGAGCCGTATTGCGGATTCCGTTGAGCTTGCACTAAGCGAAGGTGACGGCGTGGTAAAGGTTTTTGTGCACAGGGGAGATGGGGAGGTATACCTTTTCTCCGAGAAGCTTGCCTGCCCGAAGTGCGGCTTCAGTATGGAAGAAATAGAGCCGAGGCTTTTTTCGTTTAACAGCCCTTACGGTGCATGTCCGGAGTGCGGTGGGCTGGGGTTTAAGATAGAGCCCGATCCGGACCTTATCATAAAAAACTGGAATCTGTCTCTTGCCGAGCATGCCATACGAATTCCCGGTTTTCACGGAACGGACACGTTCTCCTACAATATCATTATCGACGTTGCAAAAGAATACGGCATAGATATTTTCAAGCCTCTGAAGGATTTTTCCGAGGACGAGCTCAACGTGATCCTATACGGCACGAACAGAAGGGTGCCCGTGCATTTTACGAATAAGGAAGGCAGAAAATACGATTTCAAGGTGAGGTTCGAGGGTGTGATACCTCTGCTCGTGAGGCGCTATAATGAAACGACATCCGAGTCGATGCGCGAAGAATACGAAAAATACATGCGTAAAGTGGAGTGCCCGCTCTGCCACGGAAAAAGGCTGAAAAAAGAAGCGCTTGCAGTGACGATTCAGGGGATGAATATCGCAGACATTACTGCCCTTTCTATAGAAAAAGAGTACGAATTTTTCAAAAACCTACCGAAGAAACTCACAAAAAAAGAGCTTCTCATATCGAAGCAGATTTTGAAAGAGATCACAAACAGATTGAAATTTTTGCTGGACGTGGGGCTTGGATACCTCACGTTGGACAGGGAATCGGCAACGCTTGCAGGCGGTGAAGCGCAGAGGATAAGGCTTGCAACTCAGGTAGGCTCAAAGCTTGTCGGTGTGCTTTACGTGCTTGACGAG
>JALSNB010000246.1 GCA_026987225.1 Caldisericaceae bacterium | reverse complement strand
GTGCGGCCCGGAATAATATTCTGCTCGTATATAAAATACTTTACGCCTTTTAAATAAGACGCAAGCAGCATAGGAGCGGAAACGTAGCCTCCTGCACCAAGCACGGCATCAGGCTTTTCGGAATTTATAATTTTAAACGCATCAGACACACCTCTGCTTATATGGTAACCGAAACTTAAAATTTTCAGTAATGATAAATCAAGGGTTGTAGAGTGTATGGAGCGGAATGGCAAATTATTGCTTCTGTATATTTTCTCTTCAAAACTACCTTTTCTGCCGATCATAATTGCATCGGTTCCGTGATCCGTAAATTCTTTGGCAATTGAAACTGCGGGATATACATGCCCTCCCGTTCCTCCTCCTGCAATTAATATTTTCATCTCATTTCTTCCTTTACGATATTTATCAGTATGCCGAGGCTTGCAAATGTCGCTATAATGTTATTACCCGAGTAGCTCACTATGGGGAGCGGGACACCCGTTACAGGAAGTAACCCGATATTCGTAGAGATATTCACCACCGCACCGACTATCAAATTCAACGTAATACCAAGTGCAATAATGCGGGAATACGGATCGGAAACAGCCCTTGAAATTCTAAATCCTATGTATCCCAAAAAAGCAAATAGTAATAACACGACCGTTTCTCCGATCAGTCCGAGTTCTTCCCCGATAATTGCAAATATAAAATCGGCACCGTTCTCCGGCAAACTGCCATATTTAAAATAGCTTTTCATGAACCCTACTCCTGAGATACCGCCCCTTGCAATCGCCCTGAATGACTGCATTGCCTGATAACTGCCGCTCTGGGCAAATTTTTCGGGATGCAAAAAGGCGACAATTCTGCCGTACCAACTCTTTGAATGTCTGACAAACAAATAACCTGCAAACGAAACAAAACCTATAAATTCAAAAAACAATTTCATATCCATTCCTATACCGAACAGCAAAAACAGCATTGTAAGAAAGATGATAAAAGCACTGCCCAGATCGGGTTCCATACCGACCTGCGCTACCAAAACAAGCATTACGATAATAAGAAAGATGTAATATTTTTTGAAATTCTCTTCTTTTACTTTTCCGGAAAAAATCTTTGCGGTAAATATTATAAGCGCAAGAGAAACATACTGAGAGGGCTGAAATGAGAAAGGTGTTCCCGTGTATATCCATCTGTTCGACGAGGTGTTCGGGGAGCTTTTTGTGAAGAAGAGTAAAATGAAAAGAAAAATCAAAAAAGGAAAGGCCGCTTTTCTAAAAATTTTATGGTTAATATTGGCAAAAACAAACATCACGGCGCTTCCGACACCGATAGATATAAGGTATCTGTAAAAAAGAGTCAGGGAAAGCGCTCCGTTTTGAGACGCGGGACTTATGCTAAAATTCATTACCACGCCTATTATAACGAGCAAATAGGTGAAGATTAGTATCGATAAAACATAACCTCTCTGTTCTTTGTTCATAACGAGTTAACGATTTTTTTGAACTGCTCCCCCCTATCTTCGAAATCCTTGAACATATCAAAACTTGCGCATGCAGGTGAAAGAAGTACAACATCACCGGGCTTTGCAATTTTCTCAGACAACAATACGGCATCTTTCAAATCGGTTGCGAATACAATATCCGAATATCCCGTTTCAAGTGCGCTGTTTGCAACATCCGCTGCCGTTTCGCCAATCAAAATAAGCTTTCGCACTTTTCCGTTCAACCTCTTTGAAAGTTCGGTAAAATCATTGTTTTTACTGCTGCCGCCTGCAATAAGCACAATAGGTTCATTAAAGGCTTCCAATGCTTTAATCGTGGAATCGGGAGTCGTCGCTTTGGAATCGTTTACATACAAAACACCGTTAATTGTTCTCACTTCCTCGAGACGATGCTCCAATCCGGTAAACGTTTCAACTCCTTTTGTCAGCACATCATTTCCTATACCCATTAGTTTTGCGGAAAGAATCGAAGCAAGCGCATTTTGTAAGTTATGTGTGCCTCTTAGTT
>JALSNB010000245.1 GCA_026987225.1 Caldisericaceae bacterium | reverse complement strand
TAGAAGCGCATCACCCAGGAGTTGACGATTATATTACAAGTCGTGATTTTGCACTTGTGTTAGACAGATTCACCGCAATAACGGATTTGGAAGCGGACTTAAACCTATCCGCCGAAGAACAAGGTTTCAAAACAGTCGTATTTTGACAGTCTGCCTCCCGTATAGGCTATTATACAAATACAACAAAGTATAACAATAAACTAATAACAGCAGATAACACCCAATTAAACTTTCGATGCGGTTTTCACCGTATAAAACATACGTAAAACAAGATATCAAACATACATGTCAAATGATCTCCTTTCTTTTATCAGAAGAAATAATTTCAAGAAAATATCAACTACAAACAAAATCCACAAACCGTCCAAGAAATATTCGTCTCCGCAACCTACGAACAAAACCTGAATAAAACAAATAACACGATTAACAAAAAAGAAAAAACCAAGTTAATTCCACGTAATTTATAACATAATAAACAAAAAAGCGCATAGTAAAGCAATCTTATTGTGTCGTCTCGTTTCAAATCAAAAACAGATTATAATTTGAATTTCATCTAACGCCTACTCTTCCCTAATTAATGTTCGTATGTAATGGTTATTGTTCTTGTTACAGGATCCCAATTAACCGTGCAGCCCAAACTTTCTGCAACAAAACGCAGCGGAAGCATCGTTCTTCCGTTTATAATCTCAGGCACGACTTTCGGATCTTTGTCTATAGGCACGTACATCCAGCCTGCCTTTGCGATGTGCTTTCCTATCCACAGAGTCACCGTCTTATCGTTCAGTTTAATATCAACTTCTCTGTTTTCAGGCTTCCACTCTATTGTTCCGCCGAGTGCTTCAACCACTGCACGTATCGGAACAAGCGTTCTGTTATTTTTGATAACAGGAGTTGTTCCTCTGCCCGGATCTATTTCTTCCGGAACTCCGTTGACGTACATATACGGTTCTCCCGGCCAGAGTTTTATCTCAATTACGGTTTTAATGTAGTAAGAGAGTGTTTTAACGGACGTATTGCCGGCGTTATCCGTTGCAACTATCTTAAAAGAAACCGTTCCCGGTTTATCAAAAGAAACTTGTGTCGTAAAGCGATTTTTATTAACATTTGCCTGAATGCCGTTAACCGTTACGGACTTTATTCCGGAAAAATTGTCGTAAACGTCTCCTGTTACGGTAAACGTATAGACACCGTTATCCTTATTAGGTTCTTTGAGTGCATCCGGTAAAATCTTCGGAGGCTCTATGTCTTTATATTGAACGGTTATTACTGTGCCTTTGTCCGATACTACCTCGATTGTTCTGCTGTCGGGAGTTTTTAACCCTTTAATATCCGGAAATTTGATAGTGTACGTCCCGGGCGGAAGTTCGCATCTGTCTCCGAACAGAGCAGTTTTAATCAATTTGCCGTCCTTAAGAATTTCATACTTGCCTTTCACGTTCCCTTTCACCGTAACAAATCCGTTATCCGGAATAACTTTTATGAGATAGTCATCCCAATAAACTTTCCCTTCCTTTTTTTCTTTCAGATTAAGCAAAGAGAATATGATTATACCGTTTCTGTAATCGATACTGTCTATGTCGCTTGCGTGATAAGTATCCATATCTCCGAATTCCATTATCTTTGTTGTTTTGCCTGTTTTCATATTGTACGCATAGAGTTTGTTAAAATATCCGAAGTAGAAATTGCCCTTGTAAAAACCGGAACTGTTGCAAAGCGCATAATTAAGATTGTTGAGATAGTACTTTTTAACAAAATGAATAAGTTTCTTTTTTACCGGATTATACACATACAAACTTATATCTCCCCAAACAAAGGAAAAATCCTTTATAACCGCAATAACACCGTAACAGGCATATATCGCTCTCTCCGTATCTATTCCGTCCGGTAAGTCCGCAACAGAAACGAATTTACCTGTTTTCTTACCGTTGTTTTCGGTAATCGAAAGCACTGCAATATGAGTGTCTTTTATTTCGCCCGTTTTCTTGTCTATAT
>JALSNB010000244.1 GCA_026987225.1 Caldisericaceae bacterium | reverse complement strand
GGGCTCAACACGGTTATTTATTTTGCACGTAAGTTCGGTATAACAACACCGCTAAAACCATACCCGTCAATTGCGATAGGCAGTTTTGAAGTAGAACAGATCGAAATGGCGGATGCGTATGCGGCGCTCGGTGCGGGGGGCGTGAGGCACCCTCCGTATGTTATAGAGAAGATAGTTTCCCCAAACGGTCAGGTACTTTATCAGCATAAAGATAATTCTTACAGGGTTGTCTCCCCTCAGGTTGCATATATTATGAACAAGATATTCAGTTATGTTATGTCAACAGAGGTGAATGCACGCATAAAAGGGTTGCCTGCTGCCGGGAAAACGGGAAGTACGGATAATTGGAATGATGCGTGGTTTGACGGATATACGCCGAACATTTCCGTAAGCGTGTGGGTCGGCCCGGATTCAAAAGAGGTCACGTTCCCCGGTGTGTTGAATGCCGGCATGCGTTTCCCTGCGATGATCTGGCATAAGTTTATGCTTAAAGCGATGAACGAATTTCCTAAAGACGATTTTGCAAAACCGAAAGACGGGCTCACTGTCGCGCGTGTTTATGATAATAGCGGGTACAGAACGGGCGGTAATGCCTCTCAAAAGGGAACGACGGTTTACAGCTTCCTGCCGGATGCCGTTCCGCCGCTTGATATACGGGCAAACGGGCTTGTTACCGTGAAAGTATGCAAAGACTCAGGGCTTCTTGCCCCTCCCGATTGCCCTAAAGATCTCATTGAGGAGCGGACTTACATTAAAGGCACAGAGCCAACAAAAGTCGATCCGCGTAATTTCTCCGGCCCTCCGGAAAACCCGAATCCGCCGGAAAACGAAAAGAACGTTAAACTCGAGTTTTCCACGGATAAAGACGTTTATACGGTTGGGGATTATATTACTTTGAATGCCAAAGTTACCGGCATAGACCTTTCGAATTTGAAAGTCACGTTCTTTATATATAACCTTCCCATAGCGACGCTAACACACCCCGTTGAGGATAACACTTATTCGTTCAAAGTGCATGTTACCGTTCCGGGAAAAGCAACTGTTGCCGTGCTCGTGAAAGATTCTCAAGGAAACACTATTGCAACTGCAAAAAAAGATATTATTATAGAGAGAAAAAATCCATAGCAGATTAGAGGTGAATATAAATGCTTGATCCCAATTTGATCAGGGAGAAACCTGATTTTGTTAAAAGCGAGATAAAGAAGAAGAATGCGGACATCACGTTGGTGGATAAGTTTTTGGAAGCGGATGCCAAACGTAAATTGCTTGTTAAGGAAATTGACACTTTACGGCATCAACGTAAAGAACTTTCGCAGAACATCGGGAAAATGATTGCAAGCGGTGAAAATGCGGAAGATGTTAAGGCAAAAGTAAGGGAAATTGCAAAGGAAATCAAAGAAAAGGAAAAAGTGCTTTCGGAATACGAAACCGAATCGAAAAATATCCTTTTGAGAATTCCGAACCTTCCCGATCCGAGTGTCCCATGCGGCAAAGACGAAAAAGAAAATATCGTTGTTAAGCAGTGGGGCGAACCGAGAGATTTTAACTTTACCCCCAAACCGCACTGGGAGATTGCGGAAAATCTCGATATTATCGATTTTAAAAGAGGTGCAAAGATATCCGGTGCGAGGTTCTACGTCCTCAAAGGACTTGGTGCAAAGTTAGAGCGTGCACTTATTTCCTTTATGATAGATTTTCATGTGGAAAAACACGGTTATAGGGAAATATTCCCTCCGTTCCTCATAAACAGGGAATCCATGTTTGGCACGGGGCAGCTTCCCAAGTTTGAAGACGATATGTATCATTGCGAAAAGGACGATCTTTTCCTTGATCCCACCGCCGAGGTTCCGGTGACAAACCTTCACAGGGATGAGATTTTAAAAGAAGAGGATTTGCCGATAAAATACGTTGCATATACAGCTTGTTTCAGGCGTGAGGCGGGCGCGGCAGGAAGAGATACAAGAGGCATTATCAGGGTTCATCAGTTCAATAAGGTGG
>JALSNB010000243.1 GCA_026987225.1 Caldisericaceae bacterium | reverse complement strand
TCAGGATCTCAGGCTTGTAAAGGAAAATGCGATAATCTATCAGCAAGACTTACGCGTCTATTTTTGTGTGGATCCCAAAGCAAGCAGAAATTTTTACCTCGTAGAAACGTTTCAGAAAAACCCTCTCAACGGAACACATTTTACACCTGGAGATCCGCCGGACGGAAAGCATTTTATAAAACGCCCTCTCAAATACAACATGTTTTTCGGGCCGCACCACCCGTTTCAACCGCTCGGATGGATTAACGGAAAACAATACTACTATATCACGTTCTTTTCAGGGGCAGGTTCTCATTTCAGAGGGCAACCAAACATGCCAGATCACATAACGATAGAAGAGCGGAAAAGCCATTCGAAATTTTACGTTATTGTCGATATGGTGGGAAGAATAAGGATGAGCGGGACTGCTCCCGCTCCGTAAGATCTATTCCGGTATTACGTATCCGAGCCGTTTGAGTTTTGCTTCGAATTTGGGCCAGTCTTCCTCAACCCTGACAAACAGATCAAGATATACGGGCTTTTTCAACATTTCCTGAATTTCAATGCGTGCATCCTGCCCGATCTTTTTAATCATTTTTCCTTTTTCGCCTATAACAATGCCTTTTTGGGAGTTGCGTGCAACGGATATTACGGCCCGCACGTAAACCATGCCGTTCTCACGCTCTTTTATCTCTTCCACGTTCACTGCGGAAGAGTATGGCAATTCTTTTCTCAAATTCAAATACACTTTTTCCCTGATAATTTCCGCAATCGCAAGGGCAAGCGGCACATCCGTAATGGTATCTTTGGGAAAATACTGCGGCCCTTCGGGCAGGTATTCAACCGTTTTTTCTATGAGTTTATCGACATTCTGCCCGTTCAAAGCGGAAATCCTGAAAATTTCCTTAAAATCAAAAAGCTTTTTAAATTCTTCTTCCGTTTTATTTATCTCTTCTTCCTCGTGTTTGTCAATTTTGTTTATCACAAGAAAAACAGGGACGTTCTCCTTCTTCAAATTCTTAAATATAAAATCATATTCTTCACCGGCATAATCCCCTGCTTCCACCATGAGATAAACAAGGTCAACGCCTTCGAGGCTCTTCACCGCAACTTCAACCATATACTTGTTCAAAGCACTTTTCGCCTGATGCACACCGGGCGTATCAACAAAAACAATCTGGGCGTCTTCGAGGTTTTTCACACCGAGAATTCTGAAGCGAGTAGTTTGCGGTTTGGGTGTGACTATGGAAATTTTATGCCCCACCGCATAGTTAATTAAAGTGGATTTCCCCACGTTAGGCCGCCCTACGATTGCAACAAGTCCGCTCTTCATAATAAATACCTCCGTTTATCGTTTTTATCATTATACAGAAAATTTCCACTTTGGTGAACCTTTGCGTTTGCAAAATTATCTAATAAGTGGAAAATAAAATACGGGAGGTGTGAAGATGAAGAAAAAAATCATTGTGGCAACAGTTATTGCAGCGCTTATGCTTACGCTGCTCGTTGTGCCGCATGTGAGTTTTGCGGAAAGCGGCTCTTACGGCGAAGCTGTTTCCAATTTCCAAAGCGCACTGCAGAACCTTAAAAGCGAAACCGATCTGCTAAAAACAAAAATTACAACCGTAAAATCCCTGTCAAAAGACATTCACGAAACATTAAAAGAAATG
>JALSNB010000242.1 GCA_026987225.1 Caldisericaceae bacterium | reverse complement strand
ACAAACATTTGTTCGTATAATTAAAACATGAACAGAATTATAATGCATGTTGACATGGATGCGTTTTTTGTTTCCGTGGAAGTTGCGGAGAAGCCGTATCTCAGAGGAAAACCGGTTGCCGTTACCGGAAGCCTTACTACCCGTTCCGTAATTGCTACCGCTTCGTATGAAGCGCGAAAGCGCGGTGTTCATTCGGCCATGCCGCTTTTTACGGCGAAAAAACTATGCAAAAATCTTATCGTTATTGAAGCTCGTCATGATAAGTATGTTGCAATCTCAAGAAAACTCGTTGCCATTTACAACTCTTTTTGCCCGGCAGTCGAAAGTTTTTCGATAGACGAAGCGTTTCTTGACCTCACTTACACGGTAAAAGACGAAAGAGAAGCGGTAATGCTTGCAAAAAAGATTAAAGCACTTATTAAAAACAAGTTTAATCTCCCGTTAACCGTAGGAATAAGCTACAACAAGTTATTGGCAAAACTTGCCTCAAAACTCGGGAAACCTGACGGGCTGTTTGTGATAAACGAAAGGAATAGGGACAGGGTTATGGACGGATTATCGGTGGAAAAGATAAGCGGAATCGGAGAAAAGACCGCGCGATTGCTCCGGGAAAAGTTCCACGTAAATACGATTCGTGACCTCAAAAAAGTGCCCCTTATGGAATTATACGCTGTTTTTCACTCTTACGCACTCTTTCTGCATAATGCCGCTTTCGGAAAGGATAGCACGCCCGTTATTCCGGACTATGAAAAGCCCCAGGAAAAATCCGTCGGAAATTCGATGACGTTTCCGTTTGATACAAGCAGTTGGGACTATATAAAAAGAGCGTTTAAATACCTTGCCGAAAAGGTTGCAATGCGGCTCAGAATGAGGGGACTATTTGCTTCGACGGTGGTGATTTTGATCAGGTATGCGGATTTTAGAACGATAAGCAAGAGAAAAAAGGTTTTTGCAACAAACTCAACTGATGCGATTTATTTCGAAGCAATTTCTCTGTTTAAAACGGTTTACAACGGAAGAAAAGTGAGGCTTGTCGGTATCAGCGTAACGAATCTGTCGGAAGGCGTCCCGCTCTCACTGTTTGAGACAAATGACAGGTCTTTAAAAATTGACGAGGCGCTTGACAAAGTAAAGCTGAAATTCGGAGACAGGATTGCGGATTATGCGAGCCTGATCGATTTTGAGAAGAAGCAAGTGTAGGGTATAATAAAAAAGGAGGCGGATATGATTAGAGATTATTACGGAATAAATATTGAGGATATGGCAACACCCGGTGCAAAAATCGCAGGGCTCGTTATTGTCCTTGCCGTATGGGGCATATCTCTTGCGCTGATGTACAGGTGGGCATCGGCTCGTAAATAGTTAAATTTCGATACTCATCCCGTCGCTTGCCGCTATCGTCTCTACTCTTGTTTTATCGCTGATTTCTTTGGCGACAATGAACGGTTTTGCCCTTAGCATTGTCATTCCGAAATGAGTGAGTATCGCTTTTTGGGGCCGAATGTTTTTTATTAGTTCTTCGGCATCGTCTTTTGAAAGGTGCAGTACATTCTCTTTCGGAGTAAAGCGAACCGTATTGATAATAAGAATATCGCTGTTTGCATAGTATTCGTTCAGTTCGTCGAAATATGCCGTATCCACTATAAAGGAAATCGTCTTTCCGCAAGAAGTGATTTTTATGCCGAACGTTTCCGCCGTATGCCTGTGCTTAAACGTCTGAATTGTGATTCCTTTGAATGTGATTTGTTTTTTGTGTTCGAACGTTTCCATTTTTTCGAGAAAACCGTGCAGATACGGTAAAATTACCCTGTTTTCGCCGAAAAGAGCCTCTTTTGTCGTAAACAGAAATCCTTTTTTCGTGAAACCTCCCTGAGTGAACGCATCTATTATCACGTTTGCATCACAGGAATGATCCAAATGGATGTGCGATAGTAATACACCGTCAATTTTTGCAGAGTCAATTTTCGGGCGTGATTTTGCAAGCCGAACGAGTGTTCCCGGACCGGGATCAAGGATAAATGTGAGTCCGTTTGCACTTATTACCGTGCCTGCGGACGAGCGAATTTGTTTTGCAACTACGAAACGTGCCCCGGCAGTGCCTAAAAATTTTACTTTCATGCAAAAATTATATGCGCAAAAGTTTTTTAAAAAAGTGCTTTATGATAAAATTGATCAAGGAGGAAAAAATGAAATGTAAGACGAGAGACGTGAAAAAAACATTGGTTTTTTTGCTTGCAGGAGGAAAGGGACAGAGGCTTTATCCCTTAACCGAAGAGCGTGCAAAACCTGCGGTGCCTTTTGGCGGCAAATACAGAATTATTGACTTTGCATTGAGCAACTGTGTAAACTCCGGTTTCAGAAAGATTCTTGTTGCCACGCAATACAAATCGGCCTCTTTAAGCAGGCACCTCTCCGTTGGATGGAACTTTCTGAGTAGTATGTTCGGAGAATACATTATGAATGTCCCGCCGCAGCAGAGATTCGGAGAGAGGTGGTACAGCGGCACGGCCGATGCGGTTTACCAAAACTTATACTTTCTCGAAAGGGAAAAGCCCGAATATGTGATAGTTCTTTCCGGAGATCATATATATCAAATGGATTACAGAGAAATGTTGGGATTTCATATACGTGCAAATGCCGATATAACGGTCGGTGCGGTTGTCGTAAAAAAAGAAAAGGCAACTGCTTTCGGCGTTATGAAAATTAATGACGAAAACAGAGTGTTTGATTTTAAAGAAAAGCCGAAAAATCCTCCGGAGATTCCGGATAAAAAAGGTTTTTCGCTTGCCTCCATGGGTATTTATATTTTTAATGCCGATACGCTTGTCGATTTGCTCTCCCATGATGCCGAAATTTCCACGTCTTCGCACGATTTCGGAAAAGACATTATCCCGTATTCCATACATCACAAATACAATGTTTATGCGTTCAGGTTCGTTGACAGCAAAGGCAATCAAAGATATTGGCAGGACGTGGGGACAATAGACTCTTTTTATGAGGCGAACATGGATCTTATTTCTCCGATTCCGAAACTGAACTTGTACGATAAAGATTGGCCGGTATACACGCATGCGAGGCAGTTTCCCCCGGTAAAATTCGCGTCCGTCGAGAAAAATGGCAAAGTGGTACAGGGGAATGCAATAAACTCTCTTGTTGGAGACGGCTCCATTATTATAGGCTCGCTTGTAAAGCATTCCGTAATATTTCCCAACGTAAAGATATATGAAGATTCTTATATCGAGGATTCCATTATTTTTAACGATTGCGTTGTCGGAAAAAACGTGCGACTAAAAAGGGTGATAGTGGATAAACTCGTAAATATTCCCGATAATGTATCCATTGGCCTTAATCTTGAGCGAGATAGAAATTATTTTCACGTATCCCCTTCGGGTATTGTCGTCATACCGAGGGGTTATAAATTTTCAGATAAATTTCCGAGAGGTGCTTAATGAAACAAAAAAAGTATGAAGAAATGACAAAAAAAGAACTTTTGAAAATTGCAAAATTGCACGGCATAAAGGGAAGGCATAGGATGTCCAAGGAAAAGCTGATAGATGCGATTTTGAAGAAGAAAAAACCCATAAAGGAGATGAAAAAATTCGAAGAATTGCTGAAAAAGGAAAACCTTCCGAAGCGGTACGGTGAAAATCATTTGGAGCTTCTGCCCAAGGAGCCGGGCACGGTTTATGTTCACTGGGAAATAGAAAAAAAAGATAAAAACCCGATTTTAAAACTTTTAAACGGCAGAAAACCTGTTGTTACGATTCCCGTTATGTCGGATTCCGGAAGCGGATATATGCACGTCGAGGAAGGTAAAAAATTGAAAGCCGTGATAGGGATTGAAAGCGGAAAAGGGTTCAAAAAAATCGTTCAATCCGAAGAAATTACCGTACCCGTTAGCAAACCTTCGAGCGATAAAACTGTGAAATGGGTTAAAATCGACGTTGAAAAAGGAAAAGTGAAAAGATACAAAGCAAAATCCGAAACAAATAAAAAGTTGGAAGAAAAGAAAAAGAAAACGGAAAAGACCGCAAAAACGGTTAAATACTTGCGTTTTCATAGGAGAAACGAGGAATGAAAAAAGGCTACCTCGCAATTGTCCTGCACTCTCATCTGCCGTTCGTAAAGCATCCGGAGGAAGAATATTTTCTTGAGGAAAATTGGTTGTACGAAGCGATAACGGAAACCTATTTGCCGCTTTACATTGTTTTTAACAAACTGAAAAACGAAGGTATAAAATACGAAATTACAATGTCCGTTACGCCTCCTCTGATGAATATGCTTTCGGATCCTTTGCTTTCCGAGCGATACGTGCGTTATCTTAAAAACCGTATAGAACTTGTCAAATCCGAAATAAAGCGCAGGGATAACAAAAAGGAATCGGAGATATTGAACTTTTACCTTGACAGATTTCTCATGCTTTCGGATTTGTTTGAAAACGAGCTCGGGTTAAATGTGCTTTCCGGTTTTAAAAAGCTCCAGGAAGAGGGTTTTCTCGAAATTATTACGTGTAGTGCGACACATGAAATTTTGCCCCTTGAACTCAACGAACGGGCAAGAGAAGTCCAAATAGAAGTCGGAGTAAGCGAATACGAGAGGTTTTTCGAGAAAAAGCCGCGTGGGATATGGCTCGGTGAATGTGCCTATACGGACGGAATAGACAAAATTTTGTCAGATAACGGGATTCTCTTTACGTTTGTTGATACGCACGGTATTCTTTATGCAAACCCTTCTCCGCTTTACGGCGTTCATGCGCCTGTTGTAAGCAAAAACGGGGTTGCGTTTTTCGGAAGGGATCCCGAAGCTTCGAAGCAGGTGTGGAGCGCAAACGAAGGATATCCCGGAGATTTTAATTACAGGGAGTTTTACAGAGATATTGCTTATGACATTCCGCTTGAATCCGTGAAAAAGTACCTTCACCCCGCAGGTTTTAAATTTGATTCCGGAATTAAAATGCATAGGATCACCGGAAAAGTTCCGCTCGGTAAAAAAGAGCTTTATGACAGAAACAAAGCATTGGAAATGGCTGATATCCATGCCGGTAATTTTATGTTTAACAGAGAAAAGGAAGCGGAATATTTGCTTTCCGTTATGGACAGGGAGCCTATTATGGTCGCTCCGTTCGATACGGAACTTTTCGGGCATTGGTGGTTTGAAGGGCCCGATTTTCTCGAACGGCTTTTGAGAAAAATTTTCCGTTTCTCCAAAAAAATAGAAACGATCACTCCGTTTAATTATCTGAAAAAATATCCTGTAAACCAGCTTTCCGACCCTGCGGTTTCAACGTGGGGAGACGGAGGTTATTTTAAGGTTTGGCTCAATGAAAAAACGGATTGGATTTATCCTCATCTTCACGTTCTCGGGAAAAAGATGATCGCACTTTCCGAACGAGTTGATAATCCTTCTCCTATTGAGAAAAGGGCTTTGAATCAAATGGCAAGGGAACTGCTTTTGGCACAGAGCAGTGATTGGGCGTTTCTGATCAGCGTTGGCACTGCGATTCACTATTCGGAACGGATGGAAAAATTTCATATGAATGCGTTTCTTACATTGTATGATATGGTAAACAGCGGCCGAATCGACGAATCGTTTTTATCGTATTTGGAGAAAAAGGACAGCATATTTCCTAAAATAGACTATAAAATTTTCAGAAGAAAACGTGCCGCTATGTAAAAAGAAATTTCCGTATATACTTCAAAAGAAATGCCGGAGGTGACGAATGAACAGAGACAAACTTTTAGAAGAACTCAAAAAGCGTGTGAAAGACGAGCATTTGATTAAGCATATGCTTGCAACGGAAGCCGTAATGCGTGCTGTGGCGAAAAGATTGGGGGAAGACGAAGAAAAATGGGGCATTGCGGGCTTATTGCACGATATCGATTACGAAGTGACAAAAGAAGATCCTGACAAACATAGCCTCATAGGCGCCGATTGGCTTAAAGAAATGGGACTTCCCGACGATGTTGTCTATGCGGTGAAAGTGCATAACGAAAGGCACGGGCTTCCGAGGCTGAGTTTACTTGACAAAGCTTTGTATGCCGTGGATCCTTTAACCGGATTTATCATAGCGGTTGCGCTTGTTATGCCGGATAAAAAACTTGCTACAGTAAAGGTAAAATCTTTGAAGAAGAAATTTAAGGACAAAAGTTTTGCTGCCGGGGCGAGCAGGGAACAGATAAGAACTTGCGAAAGCGAACTGAACATTCCGCTAAGCGAATTTTTTGAAATTTCCTTGAGGGCAATGCAGGATATTGCAGAGGAGCTCGGATTATGAATAATGGATTGTACAATGCGGAAAAGTTTATCAGTACATACAACGAAATAGATCATATTTTAAGGGTAATGCTTCATGAGGAGAATTGGGTCGGTTATCACGAACTTGTTGTGCGTGCGTCGAGATTTAACAGAATCGTTAGGGAATATGAGGAGGATTTGAAACAGATAGGCGATCTGCGAAATGCAATTGTGCACCGCTCTACGAATCAAATCATTGCGGAGCCTGCCGAGTTCATCGTAAATCTTGCCGAAAAAATAAGGCAAATGCTTGTTGAGCCCCCGAAAGTGTTTCCCAAATTTCAAAAGGATGTTTTAACCGTTGATGCAAACGAGAGCATTGAAAAAGTGGCGCATCTTATGGCCGATAACAATTTTTCGAGAATACCCGTATATGAAGGAAATACGTTTTCGTTTCTTGCAACTGCGGAAGATATAGTGAGATTTATTGCTGCAAATAACGGCAAGCTGCTTGGGAATATTCCTATTTCCGAAGTTGCGCGTTTTGCGGAACATAAGGACAACGTGCAGTTTGTTTCACAGGATACGGATATTTTTAAAGTTGCCGAGATGTTTGAGATATACCATAGAAACGGAAAGAAAATCGAAGCCGTGCTTATCAGTGAGAATGGCAGTAAAAATAACAAACCGATTGGCATCATAACCCTTTTTGATATCGGGGAAATTTACAGGGAGATGGAAATCAGGGCGAATAACGGACTTGCCTGAATTTGTACCAAACGTTTGACTGATTTTAACAACCATGTATAATGAATTCGCATTATTTATATACGAAATAGGAGGTATTCAATGATTATAAAAGAAGGGAATAATTTGATTGCAATAAGAATGGAAGACGGTGAGGATTTTTTCTCTTCATTGAAAATCGTTTGCAAAAATTATACCGTTGAATCTGCCATATTGCTGAACGGTATCGGTATGTTAAGGAATGTGAAAATCGGTTATTGGGACGGTAAGGAATACGTTGTGGAAGAAATAGAACAACCGGTGGAGCTTGTTTCCATGCAGGGAAATATCGCAACTACGGAAAATGACGGAGATCCTATTATTCACATACACGTGGCGCTTGCAAAAAAGGATCATACCGTTGTCGGCGGGCATTTGGTCTCTGCAGTCGTAAACAATACGAACGAAATATTCATACAAAAACTCAATAACATAGTACTTCTCAGAAAGCAGGATAAAAACGGCTTGACGGGATTATACCCCGCATAGGAGTGAGATATGGAAAAAGCTTACAATCCGAAAAACGTAGAAGAAAAAATATATAAATTCTGGGAAGACGGCAATTTTTTTGCATCAAAGCCTAATCCCGGAAAAGAAAAGTTTGTTGTTATGATGCCGCCTCCGAACGTTACCGGAAAATTGCATACTGGACATGCATTGAATTTCACATTACAGGATGTCTTCGTTCGATTTAACAGGATGCTCGGAAAAGAAACGTTATGGCTTCCGGGCATTGACCACGCCGGCATTGCAACACAGTCCGTAGTGGAAAGGGAACTCCTCAAAAAAGGCATAAAGCGCGAAGAATTAGGTAGGGAAAAGTTCCTCGAAGAAGTGTGGAAATGGAAAAATGAGTACGGAAACACGATAGTGAATCAACTTAAGAAATTGGGCACTTCCGCGGATTGGAACAGATTGCGCTTTACGCTTGACGACGGTTATGCAAAAGCCGTAAAAGAGGCTTTCGTGAGGTATTATAAAGAAGGGCTTCTTTACAAAGGGGAAAGAATTATCAATTGGTGCCCGCACTGCCACACGGCGATATCCGATATAGAAGTGGATTACATTCCGACGAAAAGTAAACTTTACTATATCAAGTATCCGTTTAAAGACGAACCGGACCGTTATATAGTTGTTGCAACGACGCGTCCCGAGACGATGCTTGGCGATACGGCGGTTGCCGTTAACCCCGAGGACGAGCGTTACAAAAATGATGTGGGAAAGATGCTGATTTTACCGATAGTAGGAAGGGAAATTCCCATTGTATCCGATAGTGCGGTTGATATGGAATTCGGGACGGGTGCCGTAAAAGTAACACCTTCGCATTCGGCAGACGATTTTGAGATAGCAAAAAGACATAATTTGGAATTTATCACCGTAATTAACGACAGGGCAAAAATGGTGAATGTGCCGAAAAAATACGAAGGACTTACAACCGAGCAGTGCAGAAAGGCAATCGTTGAAGACTTGAAGAAGGAAGGTTTCCTAATAAAAGAAGAGGATTATGAAAACTCCGTCGGACATTGCTCACGCTGCGGAACGGTTATAGAGCCGCTTGTTTCCGAGCAGTGGTTTTTGAAAATGAAGGAACTTGCCGATCGTGCAATAGAGGCCGTAAAAGACGGTGATGTCA
>JALSNB010000241.1 GCA_026987225.1 Caldisericaceae bacterium | reverse complement strand
TTCCTGTAAAAAAGTATTTTGTAAGCGAAGAAGAACTGAAAACACTTAACATAAGAAAAAAGCACGACGTTCACGGAAAAATAAGGATCGTTGAAATCCCGGGAGTGGACATATCCCTGTGCGGAGGCACGCACGTCGAAAAAACCGGCGAAATAGGGCTCGTAAAAATCGTAAAGACGGAAAAAGTAAAAAAGCAATTTTTAAGAATTTATTTTACGGCACGGATGCGGACGCTGAAATTGTTTCAGGAAAAACTCTCGATTTTAAAAGAACTTTCCAAAATGCTTACAAGCGGCGATAGCGAGCTCGTTTCGAAAATTCAGAAGATGAGCGGAGAAATAAAATCTCTCAAAAAAGAAAACAAAATTTTGAAGCAATCCTTTTTGAAAGGCATCATATCCGAAATGCTCCTAAAAGGCGAAAAATTTACCGAGAAAAGTGTTAACCTCAAAAAGCCTGATTTTATGAGTCTTATTGTGATGCTTTCCCGTGAAAAAACGGATAAGGTTTTTCTCGTTTACTCCGGCGAAAGTTTTCTCATAGGCCTTGCAAAAGGTGCAAATTGCACGCTTAACTTTAACGATCTTTTTAAAAACTTTTTTGAAGAACAAAGAGGAAAGGGCATTTTAAAAAAAGATTTTTTATTCGCCGAATTTGCTTCGGCGGAAGATTTTAACTGGGCAAAACAATTTCTTTCTCAAAAAATTTCATCGCTTTTGTAAAATTTATCCGTAAGGTTCAATCCGAAAGGCCGATTTGAACAATCTCCGAAAATGGATACAATTAATATCGGAATGCATGTGAAAGGAGTATGCCGATAGATGAAAATTACCGCACTTGTTGTTACTTATAACAGGCTGGATTTTTTGAAAAAGAACCTCAGCGCGCTTTCGGGTCAAACAAGGATGCCCGACGAAATTATAGTTGTGAATAATGCAAGCTCTGACGGAACATGCCGTTTTCTTGAGGAGTTTTCAAAGGATAAGAATTTTTTAAAGGTGATCAATCTGCACGAAAATCTCGGAGGCTCCGGCGGGTTTTCCGTGGGGCTTAAGGAGGCAATCAAAAACGGTGCGGATTGGGTGTGGATGATGGACGATGACGCTTTGCCCTATCCCGATGCGCTCGAAAACCTTGCAAAAGAGATGCAAATTGCAAATGCCCGCACGGGTGTGCTTCTGAGCAAACTGACTGACAGGGAAGACGCCGAAAGTTCTTCTATGGTTATGCCCGCTCTTTACGGCACGTTCGTCGGATTTGCCGTGCGAAGGGAAGTTGTTTTGAAAGTTGGCTATCCGGATGCTTCTTTCTTCATATACGCGGACGATTATGATTATTCGGTAAGGATACGGAAGGCGGGTTTTAACATTTTGCGCGTGAATTCGAGCTTGATCTTTCATAAGGATTGGGCGCACCAGAGCCGTATTTTCAAATTCCCGTTCGTAAAACCGCACATTCCGTCGTGGAAAACGTATTACATAGTGAGAAATACGCTCAATGCGACGAGGCACATAAAGCTTTTTCACCTTGCGACAAAGGTTTACTTTTTCTTCGACAGGTTTATATGGAGCTATGTAAACCCCGACGTAAAACGTTACGTATTCAAAGGGTTCAGTGACGGAGTAAAGGGGATAAAAGGGAAAGTTGTTTCTCCGGATAACTCCTGATATTTTTCGATGGAAGTAAACGGCCTCTCTCAGAGAAATAAGTTCGTAAGAAATGCTTTGATTGCTGTTTCCGTGAGCCTTGCCACGATTTTTCTGTTAGGTTTTTTCATGCGCGGAGCGGAGCTTGGCAAAAAAATTCAACACTTTTCGATTTTTGAGAGCCTTTCTTATTTTCTCATTTTTTCAATTGTTTTTGTCATCGATTCTTTTCGTACTGTGATTATCTCTCATTTTCTCGGCGAACGTTTTCCGTTTGCAAAGGCTTTGGAAAACTCGCTTTTAGGTTATTTTTTTGCATACGTTACGCCTTTTTCCGCGGGCGGCCAGCCTTTCCAAATT
>JALSNB010000240.1 GCA_026987225.1 Caldisericaceae bacterium | reverse complement strand
TTGATATATTATTTTTGAGGTAAGGTTTGAAATAGGGGTAATTTTAAGAAATGCAGATAAAATCAAGGTTTTAACATGCCATTTAAATGCATTTTAAGCGATAGGTACCCCTAATTATACCTCACATCCCAAATCGGAGTTTTTAGGGGTGTTTAAAGGCCAAATTCAAATTAAGCCTCTGTTTATAAGGGTTTTACGGGCATAATTTTTTTCCAAAAAATTAGCGGTAAAGTGCGTGCAGAAATTTTGATTGCGTCTTCGTTATTTGAAAAGAATACAGGTGCTTGCATGAATTTTGGTTGCATTTCTGTTATTTGAAAAAGATAAGCGAACTTGCAGAAATTTTTGTTTACGTTTTTAATATTTGCCGATTAGAAAAGCACATGCAAAAAATTTATTCCGATTCCGTATTTTGCAACCTTAATGGAATATGCGGAATTTTACCTCTTTTTTATTTCATTGTCAATAATAATCGAATTTTATTTCATGTTTTTATTGTGTGCCAATTGTATGAGAATACTTATAAAGTTTACATCCTCCCTTCAAACAGTAAAAAATTCACGGAGGTTTGTTCGTGCTTTAGACAATTTGGCAATTATAAAGAGAAGGTGCATAAAATTTAATTTATGCTTATATGCTTTTACAATTTATGGGAGCCATGCGAAGATTTTCGATTGCTTTTTTAACCATATAAAACAATAAATACGTTTTCGGAATGCACAAACGAATTTTACCGCTCGTCCGTATATCTAAACGGGGATTTTACATAAGTTTTTATACCCGAAACAATAAGGGGCATCTGAAAAATCTTGATTAGGTTTTTTCACTTTTAAGGGAATAAAAAAGAATCCGAATCATTCTTCCGAAGTTTCGAATCCGTAAAAGCATTTGTGTAAAGCGCTCTTGCTTTTCAATAATTTGTATCCGTTTAAAAATTTGCATGAAGAAAACTTTAATCCGGACCGTTAAGTTCATTCAAAAGATTTGAAAATTTCGCTTCTGCTTTCGATATTTTGCAATCACCGAAAATTTTGAAGGAAAAGTATTGTATTTAATTTACGGTTAATCGTTCAGCGAATACTATCAAAAGACAGAGCCCCGCGATAAACACGGGGCATCTGCATATTTAACGTTAGTTTTCCACGTTGGGAATATTTATCTCGATATTTCCCGTTGCTCCCTGGAAAACGAGAGTGAACTTTCCTTTACCTTTGCCAACATTGAAGCCGAGATAGCCGGAAAGCGTTTTTCCGGGCAGGACGTTTGTCGTAATAATCGGATCCGGAACTTTGAGCAGCGCCGGGCTAATCGTTTTGCCACTGCTATTATCCAGAAGATAAAAGTTTCCGATCTGATATACTTGCGGCATTTTCCCGACATTCTTAATAAGTACTCGAACAAGAATCATATTTTTATCTTCCGGATTCCTTAAAACCCGTTGAACCGTTAAGGAAGTATCTCCGGGCAACGTTACGGTTTCATTTGTCTTGCCTTTTACAACTTTGGGCGTGTTGTTTGTGTTTGCCGGACGGCTCTTAGGAGCATTACCTCCGCATCCGGTAAACAAAACGGACAATCCGAGAACAATCAAAAGCGCAAAAACAAGCGTTTTTTTCATAACATATCACCTCCTTTGGGATATCGGTTTCGGTTTGAGCACTTCCACATTCGTTATCCTGCCGTCAAGCATATGTATTATTTTTTCGGCTCTTTCCGCAACATGCCTTTCATGCGTCACGACAATGAGAGAAATATCTTCTTTTTCATAAATTTCCTCAAACAAATCCATTATTTCGTCGGAACTCTTAGAATCAAGGTTTCCAGTAGGTTCATCGGCCAATATCAGACGCGGATGATTTACAAGCGCACGGGCTATGGCAACTCTCTGCTCTTCTCCTCCGGAAAGTTCGGAGGGATAATGTTCGGCACGTTTTTCCAGCCCGACTCTCCTCAGAAGTTCCATTGCCCTTTCTTTTCTTTTCGCCTTCTCCCTGATACCGTCATAGT
>JALSNB010000239.1 GCA_026987225.1 Caldisericaceae bacterium | reverse complement strand
TAGTATAAACGGAACAATTTATATCGGAGGAAAAGAATATCTATACGCACTTGATAGTAACGGCAAACTCAAGTGGAAATTAAAATTGGAACCTTATTATACAGTAACTTCACCTATTATAGATGACGGTGGGACGGTGTACGTATGTTCCGGATATACGCTATACGCATTGGGAAAGAGATCTCCCCAGAAACCCGAACGCATTACGGTTATAACACTATGGCCTGAAAATCCGTATATGCTTGTTAACGGAGAGAGACGTGAAATCGATCCGGGCAGGGGAACAAAACCCGTTATAATACCCAAATGGAGCAGAACGGTTGTTCCGATACGTGCAATAGTTGAAACGTTAGGTGGAAATATTTACTGGGACGGAACGGAAAGAAAAGTCACAATAAAATTCAAAGGCACTACGATTGAATTATGGATTGGAAATGCAAAGGCAAAAGTAAACGAAGAAACGAAATGGATTGATGTCGGAAACCATGACGTAAGGCCTATTATTATTAATGATAGAACAATGCTTCCTCTTAGGTTTGTCGTTGAAAATTTGAGTTGTACCGTAGGTTGGGACCCGTTCACAACCACAATTACAATTACTTACCCAAAAACTTAGAAATAAAAGCGGGAGCTTAATCCCCCGCTTTTATTAATCTGACCTAATTTATATCTGTCAATCGAAGATAAAAATTACTTCTACGTGAGCTTTAATGTTAAAAGATCCGCCTTCCAAGGGGACCTGTGCCGATTCCTTTATAACAGGTGTATAGACGCCGTTCCTATAGATGGGAAATGGTGAAGCGGAACTTACGGAGATTGTTTTAATACCGACTATTTTGTAATTTGTATTCTTCAAAGCAGCCTCGGCTTTTTTACGCGCATTCTCTACCGCATCGGTAATTGCTTCCTGTTGAAGTTTGTCCTTATCGGACACATCAAATCTAATCCCGGATATATTATTTACGCCGTTTTCCGTAATAAGCCCGATCATTCTTCCTGCATCTTTTATACCTGCTGAAATCTGAAAAGACTCGCTTGCTTTGTATCCTATCAGCGTCGAAGTTCTATGATCTTTGTCCCACTGATAAACAGGATATAAGTTTATACTGAGAGTCTTAATATCCTCATCTTTTACGCCTGCATTTTTCAGCACGGTTATTACCCTGTTTGCAACGGTTGACAGCTCACTCATTGCATCATGCGCTGTTTTCTTCTGAATGACAATACTGAAATTTATCAGCGTTATATCTGGTACTGCTTGAACCACTCCTTCGCCGCTAACAGAAATAGTGTGATTCATATCGACATCTTGAGCAACAACTTTTCCCTGCGGTAAGTGTCTTCCGCTAATTGCAACAACGCTTAAGAGCACAGTAAGAATAATAAATCCAATTAAAAAACTTTTTTTCATCTTTACCACCTCCACTTTTAATTTTAGATAAACAACATTCCAAAAAGTTCCATTATTTTGCATGTTTCCTCTTCCATACTAAGTATATGACTATTAGGAGAATAATGTACGGCGTAAGATAGGCAATAAGCAGAATAAAAAATCCGAACGAATATACAATACCTCTCCCTGCACGATTAAGCATGTCGCTCAAATAAGAACTTATAAATGAAATCTGGCGGGCACGATTCAAATTTATATAAACTTCTGAATAAGAAGAATGGAAATCAATATATTTCATCCTTCCTTTAATCGTTTCAATTTGAGTTTCCACGTTTTGAAGTTGCGAGCGGATATTAAGCATATCGCTAATTGTTTTTGCCTTATCAAGCCATGAAAGTAAAAGAGTCCTTTGAGCTTCAAGAACCTTCATTCTGGACTCAAGATCAACATACTCTCCGGAAACATCTTCAGAACTAACGCTTATGTTTTCTATTTTACCAAAATGCTCCAAAGAATTGAGAAATACATCGAATTTATCCTGAGGAACCATTACGGAAATGCTACCGCTATAATTATTTTTCAACGTCGTGTAGGAAGCATCTTTTACGTAGCCACCAAAACTTTTTGCAAGTGC
>JALSNB010000238.1 GCA_026987225.1 Caldisericaceae bacterium | reverse complement strand
AACTCAAAGCGGTTTACATTATGGGAGAAAACCCGATGATGAGTGAGCCGGACATAAGAAACGCAAAAAAAGGATTCGAAAGCCTCGAATTTCTTGCCGTGCAGGATATATTCATGTCCGAAACTGCCGAACTTGCAGACGTTGTTTTCCCTGCCGCAGCGGCATACGAAAAGGACGGAACATTTACGAACACGGACAGAACCGTTCAACTTCTCAGGCCTGCAAGGGAAAAACCGAAAGGCGCAAAGTTCGACTGGGAGATTATTTGCGAGGTGGCAACGGCAATGGGGTATCCGATGCACTACAAAAACAGTGCGGAAATTATGGACGAAGCGGCCTCTCTTACCCCGTCCTACGGAGGCATCCACCACTACAGGCTGGAAAATGGCGGTTTGCAGTGGCCGTGCCCTACTGACACGCACCCCGGAACAAAAATTTTGCACAGAAACGGGCATTTCAATAAACCGAACGGCAAAGGCATCATAACGCCGGTTGAGTTCAAAGAGCCGAAGGAACTGCCGGACGAAAATTATCCGCTTATTCTTACAACGGGCAGGATACTTTACCACTACCACTCCGGAAACGAAACAAGAAGGGTGAAAGCGCTCAATGCGTTCGTGCCTCATAACTACGTGGAGATAAACCCGCTCGATGCGGAGGCACTTAACATCAAAAACGGCGATATGGTAAAGGTTTCGACGAGAAGGGGAAGCATAGAACTTAAGGCGCGCATATCGGAAAGGCCGAAGAGGGGCGTCGTTTTCGTATCGTTCCACTTCAGGGAAGCTGCGGCAAACGTGCTTACAAACCCCGTGCTCGACCCGGTTGCAAAGATTCCGGAATACAAAGTCGCAGCGTGCAAAATAGAAAAAATATAAGGAGGGTGAAATGAACGAATTTAATTTTTTATCACCGCCTCAGATTGCAACAAAAATAACGGATGCATGTCATAAAAAGTGCAAGATACCGATGAAAAAATTTTTCGTACTCGCAATACTTGCCGGTGCGTTTATCGGGTTTGGGACTGAACTCTATATAATGGTTGTGCACGACATCCCGTCGAGGTTGGGAGTCGGGTTTGCGAAATTTCTCGGAGGCAGCGTGTTCAGCGTAGGGCTTATGCTTGTCGTCATTGCAGGAAGCGAACTTTTTACAGGGGATAACCTCATCGTCATAGCGGCACTTCAGAGAAAAATCAGGTGGAGCGAACTTTTCAAGGCATGGGGAATCGTATACGCGGGCAATTTTATAGGCTCTATGATCATTGTGATCATGATGTTCTATTCCGGTTTGTGGGCTGCGGACGGCGCAACGGTTGGCGCAACGGCCGTAAATATCGCAAACGCAAAGGTTCATCTCACGTTTTTGCAGGCCATGATGAGAGGAATAGGCTGCAACTGGCTCGTTTGTCTTGCGGTATGGATGGCAATGTCTGCAAAAGATATCATAGGAAAAATATTTGCAATTTACTTTCCCATAATGGCATTCGTCGCATCCGGTTTCGAACACAGCGTTGCAAATATGACATTCATACCTTACGGAATTTTGCTGAAAAACATACCTAAAGTTGCAAATGCAATCGGAAAGCCTCTGTCCGCATTCGCACAGCTCAATTGGGGCACGTTTGCGCTGAGAAACCTCGTTCCCGTGACAATCGGCAATATCATAGGCGGTGCATTTTTCGTGGGCGTAATTTACTGGTACGTTTATCTGAAAAAGGAGAAAACGGCATTTGAAACAAATTAGCATTGCACCTGTAATACTCATCGGCGGAAAGGGAAAAAGATTAGGGCACGACAAGCTGTTTCTCAGAGTAAAGGGTGAGCCTGTAATTTACCGCACATATAGAGTGCTTAAAGACGTTTTTCATAGGGCGCCTCTCTTTGTCGGCAGGGAGGCGCTCCCTTATCCTTATCTCAGCGTGCGGGACGTTATAAAAGGCATCGGCCCGAAAGGCGGATTGCTCACCGCATTTATGCATACTGACACGAATTACGTTTTTGTTGTCGCATGCGATATGCCCTTTATTAACAAAAG
>JALSNB010000237.1 GCA_026987225.1 Caldisericaceae bacterium | reverse complement strand
CATTATTTACCTCCTCGACTTTTATGCCTCTGTACTTTATTATGATGTAAACATTTTTTCCTTTTACCTCGTTCCACATATAATTCGGGACGTTCGCAACAATTTCCTTGTTGAATGCGTTAAGACGAACCATAACTCTGCCATTTGCTTCTCTATGGGAAATGACATT
Organism: Caldisericaceae bacterium; assembly: GCA_026987225.1. GTDB lineage: Bacteria > Caldisericota > Caldisericia > Caldisericales > Caldisericaceae > S016-85. Next base: position 1,873 of record JALSNB010000237.1, on the reverse strand, counting down.
TGCTTTGACCGTATTCAGTGTGGGAATTTTCGGCTTTCTATGGGATATGTAGATATCATCTCCGGGGAATTTTACAATATACCTATCGGAAGTTTTATCCGGCATGGGTGCAACGAGCGAAAATCCTCCCAAATCCACAAGTGCCATATTTTCGCTTATTCTTTGAAGAGAAATAACAGGAAAAATATTCAAGTCTTCTCCGTTATTTACCTTTACTCTTCCTCTTGTAATGTGAAAAATTCTGTCTCCTATTTCTTCGGCTTCGTACGGATCATGTGTTACAAAAAGCGTTGTTATTGAAAAACTTTTGATAATGTATATGAATTCCTGGCGTATAAATTTTCTCATTTCAAAATCAAGACTGGAGAACGGCTCGTCCAAAAGAAGTAAATTCGGATTGGTAACAAGTGCCCGCGCAATTGCAACTCTCTGCTTTTCTCCACCGCTAATAATCAGCGGATATTTGTCTTTCAATTCGTAGATGTCCAATTTTTTGAGTAATGTTTCAACTTTATCCTTGATATTTCTTTCTTTCTTTATTATTAAAGGAAATGCAATATTTTCAAAAACGGTAAGATGAGGGAACAGTGCGAGATTCTGAAAAATATAACTGATGTTTCGTTTTTCGATGCTCACTTTAGTTATATCATTCCCGTTAACGCATATGCAGCCCGACGATACTTTTCTCAGTCCGCTGATTGCGTTGAGCAGAGTTGTTTTTCCCGCTCCGTTTGAACCGAGAACAACCCCTACTTCGCCTCTGCTTAGTTGTAACGAAACGTTTTTTAGAATACCCGAACTCAGATTAGTTATTCTTAATCCTTCTTCTGCCATTTCAAAACTTTCCTTTCAATTTGGCGCATACCGAAATCAATGCCTATGGATAAAATTGCAATGGCAAGCAATACGGAAAACATTAACGAAACATCTATAAGCGATTCGCCTTTCATAAGCAAAAATCCGAGCCCTGATGGAATTGCAAGCATCTCCGAAACTACTCCAGTCCTCAAAGACATGCCGCTCTCCAACTTCAAGCCCGTAAAGATATTTGGCATCGAAAGAGGAAGGATAATTTTCTTGATCAGGGTAAATTTATCCGCGCCCATTGTTTTTGCTGCGTTTATTATGCTTTCCTCAACACTTTTCACGCCTCTTATCGTATTAAGGTATATGGGAAAGAAAGAACAGATAAAAACCGCTATAATAGGAACGGCATCGGATAATCCGAACCAGATCATAAGAACGGGAATCCATCCGATTGAAGGTATGGGATATATAAGAAAAACAATCGGTGAAAGCGCTTCATTAAATTTTTCGCTTATACCTGCAAAGAGACCTAAAATGATACCGCTTAAAGCACCTAATGCAAATCCTATGGCGACTCTGTAAAGCGTTATTAAAGTATTTTTTAGGAGGCTCCCTTTCAAAAGTTCAAGTGCAAATCGCTTTAAGACAACGGTAAACGGCGGAAACAGATATTGAGGAGTTGCAGGAAGCCGTGCAATAACTTCCCATAAACCGAAAAACAAAATAATCGGCAGGAGGAATCTTAATTTCCGTTCCATATGATATCCTCTGCATTGAACTTTTTAATATACCCCCATTTTGCGAGCAAATCTATCTCTTTCTGTATCTCTTTTGGTTCGATTCGTGTCGTATAGTCGAGATTCTTCATCGAATATTCGATTGTTCGGATATCGCAATTTAATCTTTTGGCAATGATTGTTGCCGCCTTTTCTCTGCTATTGTTTACAAATTCCGTTCCGATTTGCGTTATCTTTATAAGTTTTCTTACAGTCCCTGGATCGTTTTTAATGATGCTGTCTTTTACGACAACACAACTGCCCGGCATATTCGGAAAAATGTCCTGTGC
>JALSNB010000236.1 GCA_026987225.1 Caldisericaceae bacterium | reverse complement strand
ATGGCATTGCGCAGTCCGCCTCCGTTGATCCGGGCAATCGTTCCGCCGTGGCGGATAATCACGTACAGCAACCGGTTCATAATTTTATTTGCATTCCCGCGGTACAAGTGAATGTCCATCCCCGAATGACCGCCAGTCAATCCCTTGACAAAAAGGTGAATAGATTTGTTCTCTCCTTCCGGTTTTTCGATAGCATATTGCCCGTAAGCGGTTACGTCGATACCGCCGGCACATCCGATATCCAGTTCCTTATCGTTTTCCGTATCCAAGTTGAGTAAAATTTTTCCTTTCAGCAGTCCCGGTTCCAGTTCGTGCGCACCGGTCATTCCCGTTTCTTCATCAAAAGTAAACAAAGCTTCCAAGGGCGGGTGCGGAATGTCTTTCGATTCCAACAAGGCCAAAATCGCCGCCACGCCGATACCGTTATCCGCTCCCAGCGTAGTTCCGTCGGCGGTTACCCAATCGCCGTCGATCAGCATATCGATTCCTTCCTTCTCAAAATCGTGTTCGACACCCTTGTTCTTTTGCGGCACCATATCCACGTGCGCTTGCAGGATCACCGTTTCGCGGTCTTCCATTCCCGGCGTTGCCGGTTTTCGTATGATCACATTTCCCGCCTTGTCGCGAATGGTTTCCAAGCCCAATTTTTTCCCGAAATTTTCCACGTATTCAATGGCCTTTTGCTCCTTTTTCGACGGTCGCGGCACCGCATTAAAAGCCACAAAATTTTTCCACAAAATCTGCGGATCCAACTGCGCAATTTGTTCATTCATATTTTTCATAACACCTGTCTTTTTCTCAAATATACACTAAAAATACCATTTCGCCACCGACCGTTCACACTTTTTCCGGCTCCTACGCTCCCCGCTACAAGAGTACCGCTTGTATGTTATTTTCATCCACCGCTTAGCTCCCCTCTCCTAAGCTCCTCTCTACGAGAGGGGCTAGGGGTGTGTAATATCCACTCCGTCCGCTCAGTTCCCCTCTACGAGAGGGGCTAGGGGTGTGTCTTCTTCCCTTACCGCCGCTCAAACAATTCGCAGCTACAGCAAGAAGTGTCCTTCGCCATAAGGAAAATCGCCGTTATACTTACAATGAAGAAGCGTAAAGAAATAAAATCTCTTTGAGGTTTGCACGGCCAAGCTCCCCTCTATGAGAGGGGCCGGGGGTGTGTCCTTTATCCGCTCCGTCGCTGCCCGGAAAGAGACCCTCCCTCCGCCTACCGGCGGATCGGAGTGACAATTTGCTACAGCTTTTCCGATGGTAGCTTTTAAAAACCCGCCTACCGGCGGGTCTCTCTCTGAGAGGAGCCAGGGGTGTAGAAATAACCTCCGTTCGCTCTGTTTATCTTTACAAAGCCAAATTCAACGGAAGTCTTGCTAAACTTTTTCAGGCAAAAAATATATGTTCAAAAGCACGCACAAACACACCCCCAACCCCTCTCTAAGAGGGGAGCTTTTCTGTATTACGTATTTAAATTAATTATAAAGTTCCCATCCGCTTGTTTCTCTCTACAAGAGGGGAGCTTTTTAGCATTACGCTCTAAAAATAAAGTTACCATCCGCTCGTTCCCCTCTCCGAGAGGGGCAAGGGGTGTGTCCTCTATGCCCCTTCGCTCATAAACGCCCCGCTACTGTATTTTCTATAGCACTATCATGTCATTCCGATCCGCCGGCTGGCGGAGAGGAATCTCAAAATTCCTGTATACAAGAGTGAACGAAAAAAGAGACTCCTCTCTACGCTCGGAGTGACACTTTACTATCGTTTTTCCTATAGTAGCATTTTACTTTTCATTCTGAACCCGCCCGGTCAACACGTCTGTTCTCCAATCGACGTTGTGCTAATGTTATCCCTTTTTATCATATTATCATAAAATACCGCCGCCCGGCCGTACGGCCGGGCGGCGGTAAACTTGAAAAACTGTAAACAAAAATTATTTTTTGATAAACTTAAACGATCGAGTCGTTTTCTCCGTTCCTACGGTCAGGATATAAGCTCCCGGTTTGAAATGCCGCACATCAACACGCAGGAAACCGGCCTTTGTCGTTTGGCGGTAA
>JALSNB010000235.1 GCA_026987225.1 Caldisericaceae bacterium | reverse complement strand
AACAGCTTTTGCTCGGCGTATTCTTCGGGCTTATCTCAATAGCGGGCACGTATCTCGGCGAACCGGTGAACGGTGCGATAGCAAACGTGCGCGATATCGGTGCGATAAGCGGCGGTTTGTTCGGCGGACCCCTCGTCGGATTTATCGCAGGGCTTATAGGAGGCGTTCACAGGTATTCGCTTCACGGATTTACCGCCATGCCGTGCACTCTTGCAACCATTATAAACGGCACGGTTGCGGGCTTGCTTTATAGAACAAGAAAGGAAGCAATCTTCAGCCCGTTCAAAGGAATGGTTTTTGCTCTCGGTGCGGAAACGTTTCACATGTTCCTCGTTCTGCTCCTTGCAAAACCGTATTCCGCTGCGCTTTCCCTGATAAATCTCATAAGCGGCCCTATGATTTTGAGTAACGGTATAGGCGTCGGGCTTTTTCTTCTTGTTATAAAGGCCGCTTTCAGGGAGAAAGAGATCCTTACGGCGATTACCGCTGAAAAGGTGTTGAAGATTACGGAAAAAACGCTTCCTGTTTTAAGCAACGGCCTTACTTTTGAAACTGCAAACATTACTGCAAGAATTATTTTGAGCAATACGAATTTGGACGCAGTCGGCATAACGGATACTGAAAAAATTCTTGCCTTTTGCGGGGCAGGGGAAGACCACCACAAAGCAGGGGACAAATTTCACACGAAAGCAACAAGAGAAGCGGTAAATAGCGGTGAAATCGTTATGATGTACTCGCGGGACCAGGTGGGGTGCAACGTAAAAAATTGCCCTCTTGAGTCAGGCATCGTTGTGCCTATGAAATCCCCTGACGGTGAGGTATTCGGCGTATTGAAACTTTACAGGGTGAAGAGGTATGCGATTAGCTTGCTTGACAGGGAAATTGCAAAAGGGCTTGCCGATATTCTTTCCATGCAGATTCAATTGAACAAGATAGAAAAAGAGAAAAAGCTCAGAATGGTTTCTCAGATGAGGGCGCTTCAGGCGCGAATAAATCCGCATTTTCTTTTCAACGCGTTGAATACGATTCGGTATATGGTGAGGATGAATCCGGAAAAGGCATACGATTTGCTGCTCAAGCTCAGTGTCATATTAAGGGAAACCGTTGACAGCGGTGAAAATTTTGTTCCTTTGAAAAAGGAAATTGAATTTGTCAAAGCATATATCGATATAGAAAAAGGGCGATTCGGCGACAGGCTTGATATTGTATTCGATATTTCCTGTGATGCCGAAAAGATTACTGTCCCGTCGCTGATCATTCAGCCAATCGTTGAAAATGCCGTAAAGCACGCCTTTTACCCGGAACTTAAGAAACTCAAGATTAAAATTACGGTTTTTATTCGCTTTAATATGCTATATGTCGCTGTTTCCGATAACGGCAAGGGAATGAGCAAGGAAAAACTCAAAGAAGTTTTGAGCGGTAGCGAAAATAAGTCCGTTGGCATCAGGAACGTGCGTGAAAGATTGGAGAACCTTTACGGGAATAATTATCAGTTCAAGATAACATCGCATCACAAAAAAGGAACGAAAGTGATTATCGGATTGCCTCAGGAGGGGGTGAAAAAATGGCTGTTAGAGCGATTATCGTTGACGACGAAGAGCCAGCAAGGGAAGAAATAAAATACCTGCTTTCCCATTTTAAGGATTTTAGCGTGGAAGGAGAATTTGATAATGCGTTCGATGCTTTGAACAGCATTCTTTCAAACGGCGCGGATGTCGTATTTTTTGACGTGGAAATGCCCGGATTTAACGGCATTCAACTTGCCGAGGCGTTGAAAAATGTGAAGAATGCACCTATCGTTGTGTTTATAACGGCGTATTCGGATTATGCGGTTAAGGCGTTCGAACTGAACGCTTTGGATTATCTTTTAAAACCCGTTGATCCGCAAAGGTTCGGGGAAATGATCGCAAAAGTAAGGGAAAAAATTTCTCACAGGGAAAGCGGAAAGATAGATTTTATCGTGGGGGAGAAAAAGAGCAGTTTGTTTTTGCTGAAACCCGAGGACATTATCTATTTTTATTCCGAAAAGGAGAAGGTTTTTGCAAAAACAAAAGACGGCGATATGTACTGCAAAGGGCTTACCCTTCAATCCGCAGAGGAAAAACTCGTTAATTATCACTATTTCAGGGTGCATAAAGGGTATCTTGTGAACGTAAGAGAGATTAAAAAGGTTATTCCTTGGTTCAAAGGAAAATACCTCATTGAGATGTCAAACGGCGACAGGGTTCCTCTTTCCCCTCACAGGCAGAAGGAATTCAGGGAGAAATTTTTGAACGCTTAACCGTTAAATTTTTACTTTCACGGCAAATTTTTCTACGTTCGTCTGAAAAATATTGATTTTTCACTTCCTTATATATTATACTTTTACAAACAAGGAGGCCGGCCGATGGTAATGGAGATAAACAAAAGCGATTATATAATTTTTCTTAACGAGATGGAGGATAAGCTTTCCGCTTACTATGACGTTACGCGGGATTATCCGATCGATGACGAAACGTTTGATCTTTATGCGGAATACAAAGAATCCGTTGAAGATTATTTTATCATATCGATGCTCAAAGTCTATATGTATCATGTGTTTGCCCACATACTGATAAAGAAAATCGATAACGTGACAAAGGATACGGTAAAAAAATATTTCGAATGGCTGAAAACTGTCGGCAGAAAACACCTCTTAAGAATTGTGCCGGACCATTATCTTACCGTGATTGCAATGGTTATTGTGGCCCCGGAAATTGACGAAGAAAGTGCGGCCGCATTCCAAAACGCATTTCTCACAAAATCCATTGCATTTAGGCTGAAAGGTTCTTATGATGTTGCACTTTTGGGTTATGACTGGAGCAAAGACAAAGTTTACTATGCAAAAGGAGCGGAAGAGATTGCAAGATCCGTGTTTTCCAAACACTTCAAGGATAAAGACAAAAAGAAATAGGGAGGTGGTAGTGATTAGAAAAAGTGCAAGAAAAGGCAGTAACAAAATTCCAAAGGAGGTGAATGTATGTTAGCAATTCTGTTTATTATTGCGGCAGTAATCTTTACACTTGCGTATTTTACTTACGGTAATTTCCTTTCTCAGAAGGTTTACAAGCTGGACGATAAGAATCCCACACCCGCTCATACGATGACCGACGGTGTGGACTATGTTCCGGCACCGGCACCGGTTCTTTTGGGACACCACTTTTCATCAATTGCTGGTGCAGGCCCGATTGTAGGCCCTATCACCGCAACGATGGCATGGGGATGGCTTCCCGCATATCTCTGGATTGTTGTGGGTAGTATCTTCATCGGTGGTGTGCATGATATGAGTGCACTTGTCGCTTCTATTAGGCACCATGCACGTTCAATCGCAGAGCTTGGCTCCGATTACATTACAAAGAGAGCGGGCTGGCTGTTCAGACTATTTATCTGGCTTGCACTTGTTTACGTTGTTGCTGTGTTCATTAACGTGGCACAGATTACGTTCAACGCGAAGAAGGTCGGTGGCGGAGTCGCAATGTCCGCTCTGATTTATATTCTTCTCGCTTTGATTTTCGGTATTCTTCTTTACAGGCAGAAAAAGAGTTTGGGTATCACAACCCTTATATTCGTAATTCTTGTTTACTTCAGTGTATGGTTAGGGCAGAAGATTCCGATTAATCTTCCCCCTGTTGTTTGGGACTGGGTTCTTCTTGCATATGTGTTTATTGCATCCGTTACTCCGGTATGGATTCTTCTTCAGCCAAGAGACTACCTTTCGAGTTTCTTGCTTTACGGTGCCGTTCTTGGCGGCGGTCTCGGAATTCTGTTCGGTGGCTCACGTGTCGCCATTCAGACTCCTGCATTCCTTGGATACCATTCGACAATCGGGCCGATGGTTCCGTTGCTATTCGTTGTAATTGCATGCGGTTCCATTTCCGGTTTCCACTCACTTGTCGGTTCTGGTACAACTTCAAAACAGCTTGACAAAGAAACCGATGCACAGAAAGTCGGTTATGCGGCAATGCTTCTCGAAGGAATCGTCGCTGTTATCGCAATGTCGTCCGTTGCGATTCTTACAAAGGCCGGAAGAGCTGCTCTTTCGAACAATGCGGCTGCGATTTACGGACACGGTATTGGCACGTTTGTTCATATTCTCGGTGTGCCTACGGCTCTCGGTATCGCATTTGGTATGTTAGCGCTTTCTTCATTCGTTCTTACATCCACTGATACCGGAACGAGGCTTGCAAGATACGTATTTACTGAACTTACAGGCATAAAGAACAGATATCTTGCAACAACACTTACACTTATTCTTCCCGCAATCCTTGTTTTCATTAAATACACGGATCCTAAGAGCGGAAAAGTGCTTCCCGTGTGGAAAGCGTTGTGGCCCGTATTCGGTGCAACGAACCAGCTTATTGCAGCACTCGTTTTGTTTGTTGTAATGATCTGGCTCATGAAAACGGGAAGAGGAAAATACTCTGCCGTAGCAGGCGTTCCTGCCGTATTTATGGCAATTATTACGCTCTGGGCATTGTTCAGCCTTATGTTCAAGTGGGGATTCGGAACGATTATCGGTTGGGCGGCATTCATCCAAATCATTCTTGCAATCTGGATATTCATCGAAGGTATTATCTCGATTGTAAACCTTAATAAGCAAGAAGCGCCTAACAAGGCTTAATTGCCTTCCATTATTCATATAGAAAGGGGGCACGTATGTGCCCCTTTTAATTTGTGCTATAATGAGGCGGAGAAGGTGAAAAATGAAAATGGATTTCAAACGATTTTTTAACGATTTGAAGCTTTTTTTTAAAGGGGCGTTGGTTGATACTTCCACCGAAGTGATAGAGGCTGCGGCAAATATGATGCAGGACAATTTTATGATCGTTATTTTCAGTGATTTTCTCGGAATTCCCAATCCGCTTTCTTACTATACGATTGAGCTTATACCGTATTTTGGTAACGAACTGCCCGGTTGGGAAAAGAGAATGAGCGATCGTAAAAGTGTTCTTGCAAAAGCAATGGGAGAGATAGGAGAGCCATAATGGTAAGCGAAGAGTTTTTTGGCAGAAAATTTATATTTTTATCGGGAAAAGGCGGAGTGGGAAAAACCACCACAAGTTCGTCAATTGCTTTGGGACTCAGCGAAAGAGGGCATAAAACGCTTCTCATTTCAACTGATCCTGCGCATTCAATAGGGCATATATTCGAGAGGGAAATAGGCCCCAAGGAGAAAGAACTGCAGAAAAATTTGTATGCGGTTGAAATCGACGTGCGGAAGGAATCCAAAAGATATATCGATAACATTATAAAAGAAGCGAGGCAAATTCTGAGTCCTATAATTATAGATGAAATTCAGGAGCAAATAGAACTTGCGTATCATTCCCCCGGAGCGGAAGAACTCGCACTCTTTGACATCATCACGCGATTTTTTGAAAAGGAGAATGCATACGACAGGTTCGTTTTCGATACTGCGCCGTCCGGATACACGCTTCGTTTGCTCGCACTTCCCAAAGCGCTTAACAATTGGATCAACCGCCTCATAAAAACAAGGATTAATGCAATGAAGGTGCAGTATTATGCGGATAGGAATCCTGACAAAACATTAAAAGCAAAACTTGAAAGCGATCCGGTTTTAAAAATTTTGAACAGAAGAAAATCCCAATTTGAGCTTGCAAGGCAGATACTTTTGGATAACAAAAAAACTTTGTTTATGTTCGTACTGAACCCGGAAAGGCTTCCGATAGAGATAACGAGGGATTCGATAAAGGAACTCGAGGAAACGCATATAAAAATCGAGGCGCTCGTTATAAACAAAATTGCAAACGATTCTTCGGCACGCTCACGTAAAGAAAAGGAATACGTTGCGCAAATTGAAAAAGAGTTTGCCCCGAGAAGAATGTTTAAAATACCTCTCCTCGAGGAAGAAGCGCACGGGATTGAGAGTATAAAAAAGATATCCGATATAATTTTTAGCGATTAAATTTTCTATATCTCGTATCTGTAAACTGCGGCAAGGCTTGCTTTTCCTTCTTCGGAGAGCTTTTCTATTGCCGGAATAACGTTTTTATCGTAATCTTTCAAGGCGTTTTTGTCGATGCCGTGTGCGATGAGAAGCGGAATTATAACGTCCTTGTTAGGCACTGCAAGTTGAGACATCGAAAAATCCGTTATGCCGTTTTTCTGAAAGTTTTCTACCGTTTCGGCGACGAATTTTGCGCTGATAATGGAACGCTTCAGGCCTTTTATTTGCGGCAAAACGCCTGCTATGAATATCCTTCCGCTTTTGTAACGGGCGATTCCCAGAAAGTTCTTTAGCAAAAAGAAAACTTCTTTTCTCATGCGTTCACCGCTTGTTTTGCTTTTCAGTTTTTCAAGCGTTTCGTTGAAATTCGGTAAAGATATGCTGATTCCTATGATACTGTTTGTTTTTTTATCTTCCGCAACATACACGTTGTTCCATAATGGTGGAACGAGGATTTTAATGCCGCTTGCCATGTAGTCGAATTCTTGTTTCGTTAAAGCCCTTCCGTGAACGTGCTCCTTGCTGTCCCATGCGTCTCTGTAAACGTCGTAAATGCCTTTCAAATATTTGTTTAAGGAAAATTTGTTGAGCCGCACTATTTTAGTGTCTCCGTTCCTATTTCTTTTAAAGAATGAGCGTGAAGTGGACAGAAGCCGCTCCCAGTCTTTTATATCTTTTTTCGTAAACCTCAATGCCGTCCAGTAATCGTCGATTTCTATCCCGTCTTTTTCAAATACGTTTTTATACCAGAGCGGGTTATCCGGTTCCATGAAATAGATAAATTTTCCGTGCGTTCTTAACCCTACTATTCCTTGCTCGTTCGGCCTGCCCGGGCCTATTACGTATTTTAGCGATGAGTCTTTTTTCTTTAGTTCTTTTGCGCATTCCCCGATAAGTTCGAGAAGTTTCTCTCCGATTTCTTCGTTTTTGAATTCCGGCCAGCCGAGCCATACGACAGGCGCACGTCCGTATTGCAGATGAGTTTCGTTGTAGAGCGGATCGTAAAGCGCTATGCTGCGGCCAACAGGTTTTCCGTTTTCAAAGACAATAATAAAATATGCATCCGATTTGTGCGTTTTTGTGGAAGCATTGAAATACGGGTTTTTGCTTGGGTTCACGTCGTTTAACTCACTGAGCAGGATTAAATAGTTCTGTTCGTTAGCGCCCTCTCTTGCGTTGAATCCGGCGTCTACGAACGCACGGACAACTTTCCCGTCAACTTCTTCTTTTTTATAAATAATCGCTTTGTATTTATCGTTATTTCCGAAAAATATCTCCCTCATAAATATCTCCTTTGTTTTTTTAAAGATATTATGACCGAACTTTGAAAATAGTCAACCTTTACCGTTTGTTAAAACCTGCTCCTCCAGAGGCCGATAACCTTTCCCACTATTTTTACTTCGCGTGTAATGTATATCGGTTTGTATTTCGGGTTCGCAGGCACGAGGTAGATGCCGTTTTTCAGTTTTTCCAATTTTTTCACCGTTGCTTCCTCTCCTATGATAGCGACGCAGATATCACCTATTCTTACCTGCTGCTCTGGATCGACAACAACGAGATCTCCGTCCTCTATATGGGCGTTTATCATGCTGTCCCCTTTAACTCTCAAAAGGAATGCGTGAGGGTGGGTTCTCGTGTCTATTGGCAAAGGCAAATAGCCCTCAACCTCTTCCACTGCAAGTGTGGGCATACCTGCGTGCACGCTGCCAAGCAACGGGAATTTGTTTACTGCGGCACCGTTTACACGTATCGAGCGTGCTTTTCCTTCTCTTTTTATAACACCTGCATTTTCGAGCGCCCTGATGTGCTGAAAAACCGTTGCAACCGAAGCAAAACCGAAATGTTTCTGAATTTCCCTGTAAGTGGGAAAGTGGCCGTTCATCTCCTCTTCACGGAGGTAGTCAAGAATTTTTTTCTGTTTTTCCGTAAGCTTTTTCATATCTTCATTATACGAACATTTGTTTGCAAGTCAAGTTCATATTCCGCCTTCGGGGTCGCTCATTCCGTCTTTCATAAATGCGTAAAACATCATTTCCGTATTGTATTCGAATGCAATATTTCCGTTTTTGTCCAGTGCAATTACGCCCGCTTTTCCGTTTATTTTCGTAAGGTATGCTATTGCTTCTTTAATCGCTGTGTTAATTCCTTTTTCCAAATAAAGGGCAATTCTGAACGTAAGCACTGCGCGCATGATGTCTTCGCCTATACCCGTTGCAACCGCACCGAAACGTTCATTTGCATAAAAACCGCTCCCGACGAGAGGGGAGTCGCCTACCCTACCGCTCATTTTCATCGGCGTCCCGCCCGTAGAAACCGCAACGGATATTACCCCTTTCTCGTCCAACGCAACGGCACCTACCGTGTCGTGTATCTTGTCAGCAAAAAGCTTTTTCGTGCGCTCAGTGATGAAGTATTCGTTCGGAACGAGCGGAAGATTGTTTTTCAGTGCGAACTCTTCGGCACCTTCGCCTATGAGGAAGTTATGCTTGCTCTTTTCCATTACGGCTCTTGCAAGCTCTATAGGATTTTTTACGTGTTTTATGCCGCTTACCGCACCGATTTTCAACGTGTTTCCGTTCATAATACCCGCATCCATTTCAACTTCGCCTTTTTCGGTGAGGTAAGAGCCTTTGCCCGCATTGAATAAGGGATTGTCTTCAAAGATTTTTACCGCTTCCACTGCGGCATCAATAGACGTCTCACCTTTTTTCAGTATTTCAAACCCGCTTAAAGCCGCCTTTTTGCATGTTTCAATACGCGGCGGTATTTCTTCTTTTGTGTGCACTTTTCCTGCGCCACCGTGAACAATGATTGCCTTCATTTATACCTCCCTTCCAAACTGTCATTCTACTACTTTTTTATTTTCGGCCAATATATTTTTGCGTGTTTCCATTGACAAAA
>JALSNB010000234.1 GCA_026987225.1 Caldisericaceae bacterium | reverse complement strand
GATGTTTTCGGTGCACAACCCGCAAATCCCACTGCAAGTACGGATACTACGAGAAACAGCACAAGCAGCAAACTTAACGTTCTTTTTTTCATCGTACTACCTCCTTTGTATAAAATTTATATTTTAAACGGTTTACTCTCGATGATTTTTGAAAGCTCACCCAAAAACTCCGCTGCGTCGGCCCCGTCGATTATTCTGTGGTCGTAAGAAAGGCTGAACCAGCTCATCGGTCGAATTGTAATTTTGTCAAAATCGATAACGACGGGTTTTCTTACCGTTCGCCCCACGCCCAAAATCGCCACTTCGTTTTTGTTGAGCACGGGCGTAAACATATCCGTCCTCATCATTCCGAGATTTGTCAGTGTAAAATGCGAGCCTGACAGATCCTCTCCGCTTATTTTTCCTTCTCTTGCCGCATCGGAAAGCCTCTTTATCTCCCTGTTTATTTGAGATAGCGAAAGCGTATCCGCATTTTTTACCACCGGCACGATTAACCCTTTTTCTGTGCTCACTGCAATTCCCACATTTACATTATAAAACTTTTTTAGAATTTTTCCATCGAAATTTACGTTGAATTTGGGAAGCTTTTTAAGCATTAATGCTATGACTTTCACAAGAATTGACGTAACGGAAACTTTTTCTTCGAGAGATTCTTTATAGGCAAACAGCTCTCCCATATCTATCTCGGTCATGTTCGTTACGAGAACCGTTTCTCTGTATGAGCGCGACAGATTTTCCGCAATTGTTTTTCTCAAAGGCGAAAGTTCTTCTTCGCCTGCCTGCATGCCGCTTTGAATTGCATTCAAAACATCTTTTTCGATAATTCTGCCGTTCGGCCCGCTGCCTTTTATTTCGGAAAGGTTAACTCCGTGTTCCCTTGCAAGCCTCTTTGCAATCGGAGATGCCTTTATAAAAGACGTTTCGACTATTTCAACCGCTTCTTTTTTCTCAACCGTTTTCTCTTTCTCTTCTTCTTTTGCTTCTTCTTTCTTTTCCTCCGTTTTTATTTCGGATTTCAGCTCTTCTTCTGTTTCTGCGATGTATCCTACGATTTCACCCACCGATTGCTCTTCTCCCTCGTCTATTACGATCTTTTTCAAAAATCCGCTTGCAGGGGAGGGCACGTCGTTTGTAATCTTTTCGGACTCCGCTTCGAAGAGCGGTTCTCCTTCCTTTACCGGATCTCCCTCTTTCTTATACCATTTCGTAATAAACCCTTTTTCCATAGAAAGCCCGAATTTAGGCATCCTCACTTCAACCATTATATACCTCCGAGCACGTTTTTAACGGCTTTTTCCACGTCCGTATGATCCGGAACTACAAAATCCTGAAGTGGCGGGCTGAACGGGATGTGAACGTTGTATGCCCCGACTTTTTCTATCGGAGCGTCCAAATAGTCAAACGCTTCCCTCTGCACGGTGAATGCGATTTCGCTGCTCCATCCGGCACGTTTCCATGTCTCGTGCGCTATAACGAGACGGTGCGTTTTTTTCACGGATTCGAGCACCTTTTCTCTGTCCCACGGCACGAGCGTCCTCAGATCCAAAACTTCCACGCTTATTCCTTCTTTCTCGAGATTTTTGGCCGCTTTCAGAGATTCGTGCACCATTCTTGAGGTTGAGACAACCGTTACGTCTTTTCCTTCTTTTTTGATGTCCGCCTGTCCGAACGGGATATAGTATTCTTCTTCGGGAACAGGCCCTTTTAATCCGTAGAGCATTTTGTGTTCAAAGCAAATTACCGGATCGTCGGATTTCAGAGCCGTTTTGAACAGTCCTTTCATATCGTAAGGTGTTGAAGGCACTATGACTTTTATGCCCGGTATGTGCATGAATATCGTTTCTATGGATTCCGAGTGCTGCGCAGCGGCGGATTTGGAAATTCCGTCAGGGCCTCTCAAAACGAGGTGCAGTTTTGCCTGTCCGCCTGTCATATACCTGAACTTCATTATTTGGTTTGCAATCGCAGTCATTCCCGTGAAAAGGAAATCCGCAAAGTGAAATTCCGCAACCGGCCGCATACCTGCAAGTGCCGCACCGAGAGCGGAGCCGAATATTACTTCTTCGGATATGGGCGTATCGATTACCCTGTTCGGGAATTTGCCAAGCAGTGATTTGTATGCGCCGAAAATGCCGCCCTGTTTTGCTATGTCTTCACCGTATGTAAAAATCGTCGGGTCTTTACTCATCTCTTCGTACATCGCTTCGCCGAGCGCTTCGGAAAAAGTTATCTCTCTCATTGCAAACCTCCTTTAATAGTCATAGCCCGTGTCGTCAACAAACAGGTCGGTAAGTGCTTCTTCGGGTTTAGGGTAAGGGCTGCTTTCCGCAAATTGAACCGCTTCTTTTATCTCTTTTTCCGCGGAATCCCATACGGCCTTTTTCTCTTCGTCCGTGAGCATTCCCATTTCTTTGAGCCTCTCTTCAAAACGCTTTATCGGTTCGTTTACCCAGTGTTCTTCGACTTCCTGTTTCGGCCTGTACAGAGTCGGGTCTCCTACAAAATGCCCTTTGATTCTGTAAGTTTTTGCCTCGATAAGAGTGGGGCCTCCGCCGTCCCTTGCACGCTCAACCGCTGCCTTTACAGTTTCGTAAACCGCAATCACATCATTTCCGTCTATGGAAACTCCGGGGATGTTGTATCCTATCGCCCTGTCAGAAATGTTGGCAACCGATGTTGTTTCCCGAACCCGTTCGGTCGATGCGAACTGGTTGTTTTCGTTTAGGAATATAACGGGCAGTTTATACACTGAACACCAGTTCAACGCTTCGTGAAACGCACCTCTGTTTGATGCGCCGTCACCGAAGAATGCAACGACAACCTGATCGCTCTTTTTAAGTTTTATTGCCATTCCCGCTCCTGCGGCAATGGGCAATCCGCCTGCGACTTCTCCGTTTGCGCCGAGCACACCTATCGAAAGGTCTGCGATGTGCATGGATCCGCCTTTTCCTCTGCAATAACCCGTCTCTTTTCCGTAGAGCTCAGCCATCATTTTTTTGATGTCCGCCCCTTTTGCAATCATATGGCCGTGCCCTCTGTGAGTGGAAGTAATGTAGTCTTCTTTTTTCAGGTTTGCCATAACGCCTGTTGCAATGGCCTCTTCACCGATGTAAAGGTGAATAAAGCCGGGCAGTTTACCCTGCAGAAAAAGCTCCTCCGCTTTTTTTTCAAATGTCCTTATACGCACCATTGTGCCGTACAGCTTTTGCAAAAACTCTTTCGAGTATTCCATAAGCACCTCCATTTTATTTCCACTATTTAAGTGCAAAATACGTGCCAAAGTGTAAAAAGCCGTATTTAAAAGGAGGCTAAATTTTCTGTGTTAAATAAATTTACATATGGGATGTAAATTGTAAAATTAATTAACATACAAGAAATTAAAAAACAAAAGTGCCCGGTATGGTGCCGGGCAATATCGGAAAATTTTTTCAAATCAGAAGGTCGAATACTCTGCGTGCTCGTTCGTGGTGAGAAGTTTCAGGGTTTTTAACTTTCGGATCAAGTTCGCGAATGGTTTTTGCGTATGCTACAACAAGTCCGCCTGCAATTTCGGGAAGTATGTTTTCTACATCCTCCGAAATTATAATGTCAATAGGCGGCAAAGCTTTAAGATCTTCCAAAACGGGTAAAAGCTCGAGTGCAACATCGAGTTTTTTAAACTCTTTTATACTGTTTTGTAATCCTTTTGTTAGCGGAAGATCAAGAGATACCAGATAATCTCTCCCATTAAACTTGGCATTTTTTGCTGACACTTCGAGGAGATCTCTTATCTTATCTCTTATAAAATCCGAAAGTCTTCTTAAATCGTTCTTATCGACATCAAGGCTTGCCGATTTTCTGAATAAACGTTCGAACTGAGCGACTTTCATTAACATAGTATCACCTCCCGTCCGTATTTTCCGATGCAAGTTTAACAAAAATTCAAAAAATATACAAATACCAATACTGAAGCGTATGATTCGAATAATGTCCGAATAGATTTAATGCCTCAGAATGTCGAAACGTTTGATCAGTTTGTAAAGTGTGGGACGTGAAATGCCCAATCTTTTTGCGGTAAGGGAAATGTTGTATCCGGTTTCCTGCAAAGTATTTTTTATGAGTTCCTTTCTTACCGTTTCGAGGCTCGTTATCTCCGCTTTGTTTTCAAAAACGTTTTCCGGAAGGTGTTTTTCCGTAAGCGTATCGCCTTCCGCCATGTTTACGGCCCTCTCTATGATATTTTGAAGTTCCCTTACGTTGCCGGGAAAACTGTAATTCATCAGGGGTTTTATGAACGAATCGTCAATTTTTGTAATGTGCTTTCCGAATTCACTGTTGAACGTGCGCAAAAAATGCATCGCAAGCAGAGGAATATCGTCCCTTCTGTTTCTCAGCGGCGGAATTTTGATTTCGATCACGTTGAGCCTGTAGTATAGGTCTTTTCTGAAACTGTTATTTTTTATGAGTTCCGAAAGGTTTTTGTTTGTTGCGGCGATTATGCGGACATTTACCTTCAGAGACTTCGTCCCGCCTATCCTCGTGATAACTTTGTTTTCTATAACCCTTAGGAGTTTTGTTTGGATTGCCGGCGGAAGTTCTTCTATTTCGTCAAGGAACAGCGTGCCGCCGTCCGCAAGTTCGAATTTGCCGGGCCTTCCGTTTTTTGCGGCATCCGTAAATGCACCGGGTTCGTAGCCGAAAAGTTCGCTTTCCGCAAGGTCTCTCGGCACGGCACCGCAGTTCAGGGCAACGAACGGGCCGTTGGAAAAACCGCTTTCGAAATGTATTGCCTGTGCGAACATCTCTTTTCCCGTGCCCGTTTCACCGGATATAAGGACAGACGAACTTGAATGAGCGGCAATTTTTGCCGTACGTATCGCTTCTTTGAACGCAGGGTTGTTTCCTTTTATATCGTCAAATGTAAAGCGCGCTTCCGCGCCGATGTATTCCGTTACGAATTTTCTCACACGTTTTATTTCCCTGAAGAAATCCACAACTCCTATGAAATCTCCCGCACTGTTTTTCAGGACAACGGCCGTTTTTATGAAGTGCAACAAACCTCTGGACGGGCTGTCTATTATAAATTCTTTGTCCACATATCCCTTGTGCGAGTTGAATACCTTGAGGATTACGGGCGTAAAATCAACAATTTCCGAAACGTGCCTGCCTATTGCTTTTTCCCTGTTTATTCTCAGTATATCGGCGCCTGTTTTGTTTATATACAATACTTTTGCATTTGCGTCCAGTATGAGTACTCCGTCTTTGTTTCCTTCGCTTATCACTTCCGCATATTTCTTTGATATTTCCACTTCTTCCAGTGCTTTTTTGAGTTTTACTTCGTTCTCTATCGCTTTGGCGAGTGCCGACACAAGCCCTATTGCATAGTGGGGATAATCCGTTTTTTTCACGGAAAGTCCCAACACTCCAGCAAGATTGTTTTTTTCGTCGAATATCGGGGATGCGGCACACGACCAATTTTTAAACATTCTTACCGTGTGCTTGGATGCTTGCAGTTCCGTTTCGCGTTTTTCCCTAAGAGCGGTGAGGATCGCACTGTTCCCCATTTGTTCCGTGATTATCGTGCCTTCTTCAAAGAGGCTGTTTTTCTTTTCTCCCATTGTGAGCAACACGACTCCGTCTTTATCTGCGAATGAAATTGAGAACGGGCTTTTGATGCTGAAAAGGCTTTGAAGCAAATTCTTTGCTGTAAGCAAATAAAGAAAGTTTTTTGCTTTTCTGTTTCTTAATTCTTCTTTTGTTACAAATTTAATATTTTCCTCTTCCACATGATAAATTTTATCAGTATTGCAAATTTTTTCAAGCCCGTTTATTTAAAAGCTTTTTAAACTTCTTGACTGAAAATTGAATTTCTGATATACTACTTCCAATTTATACATCCAAACCATAAAGGAGGTAAAGGAGATGAGAAGAAAAAGATTAGCAGTGATGCTTGTTGCATTGCTCCTTGTCGCTGCACTCTTCAGCACGGTTTTAACGGGATGCGGCGGAAATAGCAAGCAGGCATCCGAGAAAAAAGCGGAACCCATAAAAATCGGGGCTGTTGCACCTGTTACCGGTCCTGCGGCAACTTACGGAAAATCCACGAAGCAGGGTTATGAAATGGCCCTTGAAGAGTGGAACGCAAAAGGCGGAGTTCTCGGAAGAAAGGTGGAAATGATCTTTGAAGATGACAAAGCCGACCCTACTGAAGCGGCAAACGCATTCTCAAAACTCATTAACGACAACCATGTTGTTGCTATTGTCGGTTCCGTTACGAGTTCCTGCTCGCTTGCAGGTGCGCCGATCGCTCAGCGTGCGGGTGTTCCTATGATTACACCTACGTCCACAAACCCCAAAGTTACCGAACAAGGCGATTATATTTTCAGAGCTTGCTTTATCGATCCGTTCCAGGGCACCGTTGCGGCAAAATTCGTTTATGACAATTTGAAGGCGAGGAAAGCCGGAGTTATCTATGACGTAGGACAGGATTACAACACGGGGCTTGCCGAATTCTTCAAAAAAGGATTTGAAAAGCTTGGCGGACAGGTTGTTGCTTACGAAGGATATCCTGACGGCACAACGGACTTTAACGCTCAGCTTACTAAGATACTTGATGCAAAGCCTGACGTAATTTATTGTCCGAACTACTACAATGACGACGGCCTTATTGCAAAACAGGCACGTTCTCTCGGTTTCACCGGCCCGATTGTCGGCGGTGACGGATGGGATTCGCCGGATCTTGTAAAAATCGGCGGAGACGCGGTGAATAACTGCTATTTCACAAACCACTTCTCAAAAGATGACAAACGTCCCGAAGTTCAAAACTTTGTTAGCAAATATACTTCCAAATACGGTGAAGCACCCGATGCACTTGCGGCTCTCGGATACGATGCAATGAACATTATGCTTACCGCAATTCAGAATGCTGGGTCAACTGACGGTGCGAAGATTAAAGATGCACTTAAGAATATCGATTATCAGGGTGTTACCGGACACATTAAATTTGATGCAAACAGAAACCCGATTAAGAGTGCCGTTATTCTGAAAATCGAAAACGGTAAACAGGTATACGTAACAACGATTAATCCGTAGATGTAATGAGGGGGCGCATAGCCCCCTTTTAAACAGGAGGAGACGATGAACGGGATTTTTAATTTACAGCAGATTATTAACAGCATACAACTCGGAAGTATATATGCACTGATCTCAATCGGTTATACGCTTGTTTACGGTATTATAAAACTGATAAACTTTGCGCATGGCGACTTCTATATGATCGGTGCGTACGCTGCATACTTTGCCGTGATGTTCTCAGTGGCAAGAAAGGAACATCCAAACGTCATTATTGTGCTTATAATCAGTATGACGGCAGGTGCGATAGTTGCGTTTCTATCCAACAGGATTGCATACAGGCCGTTGAGGTATAAGCCGAGGCTGTCCGCACTCATTACCGCAATAGGCGTTTCAATGTTCCTTGAATATACGTCTTCCGCAATCCCGGTGATAGGCCCTTCTTACAGGGCATTCCCTCAGAGTCAGCTCATACCCGAAAAAACGTATCACGTATTGGGTGCCGTGCTCACAAACTACCAGATCGTAAACGTAATAATTGCGGTTGTGCTTATGATTGTTCTTACTTACATAGTCCAGTACACGAAAATCGGCATGGCGATGAGGGCGTCGGCTCAGGACAAAGATGCGGCAAGGCTTATGGGCATAGATATAGAAAAGGTTATTGACTTTACGTTTATCATCGGCGGAGCGCTCGCAGGCGCCGCAGGCTTGCTTACCGGCATTACCTATCCCAGAATAAATCCGTATATGGGTATTATTCCCGGGCTTAAGGCATTTATTGCGGCCGTGCTCGGCGGCATCGGAAGCGTTCCCGGTGCAATGCTTGGAAGCTACATAATGGGATTTGCCGAGGTATTCGGTATGGCAATCAATTCGATACTCGGCGAGGGCATTGCATATGCGATTTTAATCCTCGTTCTGATATTCTTGCCGCAGGGTATTTTGGGTAAGAAAACTGGAGAGAAAGTATGATGAAAAAGAATAATTTCTTGCAAAATCTCATAAAGTTTTTTAAGAGCAGAAACGGCAAAATAACAATAGGAAGTTTTATTTTCTGGCTTGCACTTTACCCTTTGAACCGTTTCGGTGTTATGAACAATTACTGGATGCACATAGTAAACGTTTCACTTATCTATGTGATTCTTACGGTGAGTTTGAACCTCATTAACGGTTTTACCGGGCAGTTCTCCATCGGACATATGGGCTTTGCTGCGGTTGGCGCATATACCACTGCAACACTCACAACGCTTGTCTGGAAACTTCCTTCCCACGGAGCGGTGCCATATCTTGCGTTTATAGCTGCGCTTCTTTTGGGAGGCATTGCGGCCGCTTTCATCGGTTTTCTCATAGGGCTTCCCACGTTGAGGCTGAGGGGTGATTACCTTGCAATTGTTACTCTTGCATTCGGAGAAATCATAAGGGTTATAATAAATAGCATTAACTATGTGGGAGGGCCGAGAGGGATTCCCGGTATTCCGCGCTTTTCCACATTCACATTCGTTCTCATTGCAACGGTAATCTCCGTCCTTATTATGAGAAACATCATTTACTCCTCCATCGGAAGGGCGTTTATGTCAGTAAGAGAAGATGAAATCGCCTCTGAACTCGTAGGAGTCGATACGACGAAATACAAAGTGAAGGGATTTACGATAGGCGCCTTTTTTGCGGGAATCGGCGGCGGTTTGCTCGCCCACCTTATTCAGTATATTAACCCGCTTCAATTCGGATTTATGGCGACGATATACGTCCTCATTATGGTTTATATAGGTGGTGTCGGCAGTATCAGCGGTTCGATTGTCGCCGCAATCGGGCTCACATTCCTTTCCGAAGGGTTGAGGCTCGGCCTTGACAAATTGGATGCCGTTACACCGTTTCATGTTGGCCCGGAATGGAGAATGGTGATATACGCCGTGCTTTTGGTTGCGACGATGCTTTACAAAACGAACGGGCTTATGGGTGATATGGAATTTGAAGTGCTGATTCCCGAAGAGGAGGACAGAAATG
>JALSNB010000233.1 GCA_026987225.1 Caldisericaceae bacterium | reverse complement strand
GAACTGCGGGAAAAAGTCGAAGCGGAAAAGAAAAAAGCGGAGCAGAAAATAAGCGATGCCGTAAAAGAAATAGAAAAAGAGAAATCCGCCCGCCTTGCCGAACTTGAAGCTCTTACTAAGAAGAAAAAGGATCAACTTGCAAATTCCGTTGTTAAAAATATCCTGTCAAAGGTAGAATAGAGATGGCGATAGAAAAACTCAAAAAAGTTCATATTGTCTGTTTAAAAGAGGACAGGGAGCGTGTTTTAAACAGGCTTTACGAATTGGGTGTTTTCCATATAGACAAACTTGACAGCCGTTTTATGGAGAACGGAGATAACTATTTTTCCCGTCCCGCTTACGGCAAAACTTCCGACGAAATTACAAAAATCGATACGATATTGGGATATTTCAATCAGATGGGCACCGAACAGAAAGGGCTCATAGGCGCCTTTTTACCGGAAGACATAAAATTTACCGAAGAAGAGTTCGGAAAAATCGTTTCAAAATTCGATCTGGACAAATTTTTTAAGGAAACTTCGTTTGCATTCGAGCATTATACGAAACTTACGGAAAAAGAAAACATTCTGAAAGAAGAGAAGAAGCAGCTCCTTATGTTTTCCGACTTTCCGTTCGAGTTTGCGATCCTTAACGGAACCGAGCAAACGGCCTCTTTCATAGGATTGATGAATGCAAAACGCTTTACCGAAATGGTAAGCGAAAACGGCGATGTTTTGGAAAGCGCTTTTATTCATAAATTCGGAAATTTCGGAGGTAAAGTCAAATTTTTCCTTCTCTATCTTAAAGAAGACGAGGAAAAAATCCGAACGCTCGTTAAAAAATACGGAATCGAAAAACAGAGTATGCCCGAGAACTTCGGAGGCTTTGTGGAAGAGGAAGCGGACAGGATTTCAAGCGCTTTGTCCGATATAGAGAAAAATAAAAATTTGCTTAAAGCGCGTTTCAAGGAATATCATAAAGAGAAAGGAAAGCTTCTTGCGCTTAGGGACTGTTACGAATCTCTGGAGAAAAAAACGCAATCCGTAAAAAATGCTCTTGAGAGCGAAAGAACCATTGTTTTTCGAGGCTTTGTGAGGCTTTCCGATGCGGACAAACTAAAAGAAATAGAAGACAAATTCGGCGGAGTCGTTGTTTTCTCGGACCCGAAGGAATACGATGCCGTACCGATTTCTCTGCGGAACGGCGCGTTTTTCAAACCTTTCGAAATGCTGATAAAAATGTTCGGTTTGCCTTCTTACTTTACCATTGACCCGACGCCCATAGTTACGATTCTGTTCTCCATGTTCTTCGGCATTGCGCTTGGCGATGCGTTTTACGGCATACTGCTTGTATTGGGCAGCCTCTTTTTCCTGTTCAAATATAAGGGCAACAAGGGTGTGGAAAGTTTCTTCAAAGTGTTTTTATACGCAGGTTCTGTAACTATTGTCGTAGGGCTTCTTACCGGATCTTTCGGCGGCAATTTCTTCCCCACGTATTTCCCGAAATCTTCGTTTACTCGTTTTTTGAAAAGCATTCAACTGATAGAGCCCGAATCTTCCAACGGCTCGATCGAGTTTCTCACGCTTTCCATTTCTCTCGGTATCCTTGTCCAACTCTTCGGCATCATACTCAATACGATTATCCGTTTCAGACGAAAGGAATACGCGGAAGGCATATTCAACGGAATCGGATGGCTGCTTTTTATCCCATCTCTTATTCTGCTTTTCTTCATAGGGCAGTATCCGCAGTTAAAAACGTTAACATATTGGATGTTGATTATAGGAACGGTTCTGCTGCTTGCGGGCGGATGGATTTCAGTAAGGCAAACGTTCTTCAAACCTGTTGCCGCACTTGTTAACATATACGGAATCAGGAGTTCCTACGGTATAACGAGTTTTCTCGGAGACGCACTTTCCTACTCGAGACTTTTTGTTCTCGGATTGAGTACGTCTATCCTTGCTTCGTCTTTTAACCTTGTCAGTAAACTGATAGGCGGACTTTTCGGTTCGTTCGGGATTTTTATCGTGCTGTTTTTGCTGCTCTTCGGGCATTCTTTGACGTTCCTTATGAATTCTCTCGGTGCGTTTGTCCATTCGATACGTTTGAATTTTCTTGAATTTTTCGGTAGGTTTTACGATATAGGCGGTGGTGAATTTAAGC
>JALSNB010000232.1 GCA_026987225.1 Caldisericaceae bacterium | reverse complement strand
ATTTCATGCCTTTCGCTTTATATTTTTTAATCATATACTTACCAGGGAAAATAAGTAAGGCAGACAAAATGCCTGAAAACAAAGTCAAACCAATGCGTACGTACAATTCATAACTAAGGGTTATACGGGCATAGACTTTAAATAAAAGAAAGAAAAAAGCATATAGAAAAACCGATAAAATCGCTGTGATAAGATTGTCAGAAAATAAAACCAAAAAAAGCGTTATAAGAATGGAAAGAATTAGCACAAGAAAATTAAAATTAATTGCATTAAAACCATACAGATTAAGGGAAGGAATCACTCCCTCCCCGAAACTAACCAAAACTCCCAATATAATGCCAATACTTATTACAGGTATAAACCTTTTCATTTTTTAAGTGTTAACGTGCTATTAAGAAAAGCTTTATAGGCAAGATACGATGCATACAAATCCGCCTTAGAGGCAATTTCATACGGAGCATGCATGGAAAGAAGCGCCGGGCCAACATCAATAGTTTCTATTCCGCGTTTTGCAAGGTACTTTGCTATGGTGCCGCCTCCTCCGATATCAACTTTTCCGAGTTCTCCTATCTGCCAAGGAATATTTTTACCGTTAAATAATGTCCTAATGGCAAATACCAATTCGGCAGATGCATCACTTGCCCCAAACTTACCGCCAGAACCCGTAAACTTAGTGACAACGATTCCATGACCGAATTTTGCGGAATTTTGTTCTTCAAAAACATCGGGATAGAGGGGATCTACGGCGGCATTCACATCTGCAGAAAGAGCAAACGAATTAAAGAATACATCTCTCACGGAAACGTTGTTTAAACCGTTTGTCTTCAAATAGCGTTCAATAACGTATTCAAGAAATTCACTTTGAGAACCACTTGTCCCTTCGCTTCCGATTTCTTCTTTGTCCATAAGCATTATCAGAGAGGATTTCTCCGGTATTTCGGAATCTGTTAACGCTCTGAAAGCAGTATATGCGCAAATTTTGTCATCATGTCCGTAAGCAGTAATAGCTCCTCTGTCCATTCCTACGTCACGTGCGCCTCCTGCAGGCACAAGAGTAAGCTCCGATGAAATAAAATCTTCTTCTACAATACCAAAACGTTCATTCAGAAGAGACAAAATTGCTTTTTTCACATTGACTTTATCCTCTTCCTCAACAGGAATAGTACCGATAATAGGGTCAAGAGCTTCCCCTTCTATAACATTTTTGGCAGGTTTTTCAATTTGCTTTCTGCCAAGATGCGGCAGTAAATCGGAAATAATCAATACCGGATCGTCAGGAGCTTCACCTATTGCAAATTCGAGTTTTTCACCGTTCTTCAGCATTACAACGCCATGAAGCGCAAGCGGTAGTGTAGCCCACTGATATTTTTTAATACCACCATAATAGTGTGTTTTAAGAAGAGCTATTTCAAATTTTTCATATAAAGGATTTTGCTTTAAATCAATTCGTGGCGAATCAATGTGGGCAACAACTATATTCAGTCCGGAGGAGATTTCTTTTTTTCCTCTCTTAAAGACAAAAATACTTTTATCATCATCTACGGCAAAAAAATCACCGCCCGTGTAATCATCGCCGAATAAATCTTTAAAACCTAACTTTTCCGCCTCATTTCTAACAAAAGAAACAACTTCTCTTTCCGTTTTATAAGCAGAAATAAATTGTTTGTAACTTTCCCCGAAATCCATTACTTCTCGCTTATCCAACGTAAGCCATGCATTCTTAGTTTTATATTCAAGATTCTCCATTATTCACCTCCGAAATTATTATAAAAACATTTGCATAAAAAGCAAAACTATATACAATTTAAAAAAGGAGATTTTATATGCCGATAAAGGGAAATTTAAAAGACTTTAAACTGGAAGAAATATTGCAAATGATTGTATCGGGTAAAAAGAGTGGGAAATTGGAAATAAATTCTCACGGAAGAAGATATCGTGTTTATTTTAAAAACGGGGAAATATTGCATGCTTCCGCTCCTTATTCCAACGGAGAAGATGCAATAAAGGATATCTTTCTTGAGAACTACGGCTACTTCGAATTTATACAAAACATCATACTCCCACCCAAAACGATTAAAAAAAATAACACGGAAATAATTTTCCAAGGGTTGTCCGTAAGAGATGAATGCGCCGATGTAAAGGATATATT